>CAIWDF010000064.1 GCA_903911435.1 uncultured Bacteroidota bacterium | reverse complement strand
GACAGCATGAGAAACAATGCAACATTGATTAACAATGGTAGTTTCCTTACAATAGACAGTATTACCAATAACGGAACATTCACTAATAACGGAACATGTACCTATAATCAGTTTACCAATAACGGAACCTATACCAATACAAATAATTTAACATTTACCGACATTACCAATAACGGAACGTTTACCAACACCAGCACCATGCTTTGCACTCACAGCGCATGGAACAGAGGATTGTTGATTAATACAGCACCTGCTTTTTTTACTTTAAATAAAAGTTTACTAAATCAAAAACCGGGAGCAGGAACAGCCTGCATCAATAATAATGGACGCATAGCAATTGCCGATAGTTATTATAATTTTGATACGATAAAAGGAACTACTGGAGGAATATCGGTTCAGGATAGTTCAGTAAATTACGGACACATGTTGCAGTCCTTCGACTTCTGCGATCATACTCCTAATCCATCACCTAATATTGATTACAATTTCGGCACCATTTCTCCAACCATTACCTATTGTGTAAACACAGGTATAAAAGAAGATAATCTTGCGGATGTATTGATATATCCAAACCCGGCTCGTTCGCAATTGAACATTCGCTTAGGTGAAATAAAAAACTGCGAAGTGAAATTATATTCGTCACAAGGCACATTGGTAGCAGACAGAATAAGTTCCGGTTTCTTTGACACATCGATGCTTTCGGAAGGATTGTATTTTGTAACTATACAGCATGGGGCAGACATGATTATTAAAAAAGCACAAATCATAAAATAAATTAACAGACAAATAAAATGAAAATTAAGAATGCATTTGCTTGCGCAATGTTTTTGTTGGGGGCTTTGAGCGGAAAGGCACAATTTAAAAGAGACAGTGTAACAACTGCACCTGCACCACCCGCCACAGACAAACCTTCAATAACAGTAACTGAAAACCGACTACTGATGAAACGAAAAGGAAAGTTTTTCATGTATTGGGGTTATAACCGTGCTGCTTTTAGTAAAAGTGATATTCGTTTTAAAGATGTGGATTATGATTTTACAATTAAGGATGTTAGAGCAAAAGACCAGCCAGAGCCTTTTTCAAACACTTATTACAAACTGAGTACATTTTCCATTCCTCAATACAACTACCGCCTTGGCTATTATATTAATGACAAAACGTATATTTCAATTGGTGAAGATCATATGAAGTATGCAATAGAAAAACAAACCACCCGAATTTCAGGTACCATTTCAAAAGATAATAATGGTGGCGCTAATGTCGGCACGTATGACAATGTAGAGGTAATTGTGGGCGAGGATGGAGAAAACCTTCCTTTATACGGCACAATAGCTGATTCGCTCAAAGGTGGGTTTGTAACTGCATTTGAACACTGCGATGGATTGAATGATGTAACTATAGAATTAGGCAGAACAGAACAGCTATGGATTTCCAGAAATGGAAAACATGCGCTGGCGTTTACCGGAGCAATTGGCGGAGGAGTAGTTATTCCTGATTCGGATACTGATGTTTTGGGTTATGACCCGAGACATGATGCCGAAACAGGAAAAAAATCTTACCATTTAGCAGGGTACAGTGGCTCTGCTTTGTTAGGATTGGAATTTACCTTTTTCAGGAACTTTTTTCTTCTGGGGCGTTTAAAAGGTGGATACATGAATTTGCCGGATATCATGACAACAGTTGAAGGAGGAAGAGCCAGTCAGCATTTCAGATTTCTGGAATCGGCATTGGTAGTAGGTTACTCTTATAAATTTGGGAAAAAATAAATAACTATAAACATAAAAAATAAATAAAATAAAATGGGAACTTTAAACAATCACAACCTTGTTGAAACAAATTACAAAGAAATACTTTTTGAAAAACGTCCTTGTATTAATACTGACGGAACACCCGTTAAAGACCTATACAATGCATGGATTATCTTAAACAATCCGAAACAATTCAATTCGTACACCACTGCTGCTGTCAAAGAAATTATTCTTGCCTTTGGTGAAGCTTCGAACGACAGAAGTGTTGTGGCTGTTGTATTTACTGCAGTTGGCGATAAAGCATTTTGTACCGGAGGAAACACAAAAGAGTATGCTGAATATTATTCAGGCAATCCTCAGGAGTATTCGCAATATATGCGTTTGTTTAATGATATGGTAAGCGCAATATTGAAATGTGAGAAACCTGTAATATGCCGTGTTAATGGTATGCGTATTGGTGGCGGACAAGAAATAGGGATGGCTTGTGATTTTACAATTGCACAAGATATGGCTCGTTTCGGTCAAGCTGGCCCAAAACATGGAAGCGCTGCGATAGGCGGAGCAACGGATTTCCTTCATCTTTATGTAGGAATTGAAAGAGCCATGATGTCGCTAACATTATGCGAACCATGGACAGCTCATCAAGCGTATAACTTCGGAATGATAACAGATGTTGTACCTGCTTTAAAAGTAGACGGTAAATTTGTTGCAAATCCATTGGTAGTTTTGGATAAACAAACAGACGAATTCGGAAAAATTGTTTTCGGAACCATGAAAACAGGAGAAGACTTGAAAAAAGGAAAAGAAGTATTAGCAAGCGGTACAGTTGATTTATCATTACTTGATGAAGCCGTGAATAAACTGATTGCAAAATTGCTTCATACCTTCCCTAATTGTACTTCAAAAACATTGAGCGAAGTGCGCAAGAAAAAACTGGAACACTGGGACAAAAACAAAGAAAGCAGCCGCGAATGGTTGGCGTTAAATATGATGAGCGAGGCAAAAGCAGGTTTCCGCGCTTTCAACTATGGGCCAAAAGAAAATCGTGAAGTTGATTTTATAAAATTACGTCAATTGCTTGCAGAAGGGCACGAGTGGAACGAAGAATTGCACCGCATCATTTCTCCACAATTTCAAAACGCATAAGAATATGGAAAAGATAAAAGTTAATTACACATACAATAATACCGTTGCTGAAATACTTCTGGATGATGGCAAAGGAAATGTGCTTGACCATATCATGATGGAAGAAATTCAAGGCCTTCTTAATTCATATAAGGATATGCCCGATTTGAAACTCATCACATTTCAGGGTGCAGGAAAACACTTTTCGTTTGGAGCAAGTGTTGAAGAGCATCGTAAAGAGTCAGCAGGAGCGATGTTGAAAGGTTTCCATCAATTATTTTACTCACTTAGAGATTTAGCAATTCCAACAGTAGCTAAAATTAGCGGTCAATGTTTGGGCGGAGGATTAGAATTGGCATTAATGTGCAATCAAATGTTTGCTGATAAAACAGCTAAAATGGGACAACCGGAAGTAATTCTGGGTGTGTTTCCACCACCGGCATCCATATTGTTACCTGAGAAAATAGGTTTATCTCGTGCAGAAGATTTATTGATTACAGGAAGAACGATAAGTGCAGATGAAGCAAAAGAATTTGGTTTATTGAATTTAGTTTTTTATGACAAGGCTGCATTAGATGCAGGAACAAATGACTGGATTGTTCAGCATATTGTTCCCAAGAGCGCATCTTCACTTCGTTTTGCAGTAAAAGCTTCAAGATCGAAATTCAATTATATACTAAGTAGCTTTTTACCTCAGTTAGAAACGATGTATGTAAATCAGTTAATGAACACAGCAGATGCCAACGAAGGCATTAATTCGTTTTTGGAAAAGCGAAAACCGGAGTGGAAGAATAAGTAACAATGAAAGGCATCATTTGATGCCTTTTTTGTTTTTATCCCCCTATCGAAATCATAGCTCTGTTTTTGCTGTGTTCAACGGGATTGGAAAATTCTTGAATAGTATTCATCCCTGCACGAGTTGCCTTCTTATTCCAAATAGATTGTCTAATTAAAATATCAATCTTTTCCTTATTCCTAAAAGGAGTCAGTAAGTCAATTTCGGAATTTGAGAATAAGCAGTTTTTAATTTTCCCATCGGCAGTGAGTCGCATGCGATTGCAACTATCGCAAAATGGATTGGTAACAGAACTGATTACGGCAAAAGTGCCTTTGTATCCATTAATCTTGTAACTTTTACTAGTATCATTTTTTTTGTCTATTAGTCTCACTAGGTTGCTTCCATATTGGTTGGAAGCAATTTGAATGACATCTTCGTAAGAAACTACTTTAGATGTGTCCCAACTATTTCCATCAAATGGCATGAATTCGATGAAGCGAAAATGTACATTTCGGCCTTTTGTGAATTCTACAAAATCGAGTATCTCCTTATCGTTTTCCCCTTTTATCAAAACAGCATTAAGTTTTAAATGTAAGTTGTTGGAGAGGAGTAATTGGATGTTCGACATGACCTTATCGAAGTGGTTTCTACGGGTTAAGTCTTTAAATTTATTTTTTTGAAGAGTATCAAGGCTGACATTGATTGATTTTAGTCCAGAATCTAAAAATAGACTAAGATACTTGTCGACCAGAATACCGTTGGTTGTAATGGCTAATTCAACTGGTAACTTAGCAAGTTCTGAAATAATTTCAACTACATCTTTTCTTACAAGTGGCTCTCCACCAGTCAAACGTATTTTTTTAATTCCAAGATTCACAAAGACTCTGGCAATTTCAACAATCTCATGAGCTGTCATGTATTTCCCATTTTCTTTAAGTGAAACACCTTCTTCGGGCATACAATACATACACCTTAAGTTGCATTTTTCAGTTAATGAAATCCGCAAATAGTCGTGTTCTCGGTGGAAAGAATCGATTATTTTATTTGAATCTGTATTCATTTTTTAAATCATAAAAATACCAAATAACGCTAATCTTGTTCCGAATTGTTAATAGAACAACGAAAATAAGCACTTCGTAAATCTTGCAACCTGACGAAGGTCAACATTTTTATGTGAATTACTCATTATCATTGTAAAAAAGAAACTATTCATCAGGTCATGGAAACATTAAAGTATTCAATTTTCGGTTTAGCTTGGCTACTCGCTTGTTTGTTTATTGTTTATATTATTCGTTCAAGAAAATCACAATCGAATTTCCGTAAAGGCCTGACCTTAATCATGATCTCTTTTGTATTAGGTATTACCCTTTTGATGTTATTATTGTTAAAATACAATTAGTAATTCACCAAAATCGAAACAAGAAGATGTTTATTATTCTTCAAGTGCCACCTTTTATACTCCAAAGCATAAAAACTAACGGAAAAATAAAAAGCCCCTGATAGTTCAAGGGCTTTTTTAGTAGCGAAAAGGGGAGTTGAACCCCTGACCTCAGGGTTATGAATCCTGCGCTCTAACCATCTGAGCTACCTCGCCATTTTGTTTTTAATTGCTCTAAATCAGATGTTTGAAACTTGTTTTTGATTCCAATGCTTTTCTTTTTTCTGATTGTGAGGGCGCAAAGATAATGTTTATCTTTTCATATTAGAAACAGGTTTTAATAATTTTAATGAATAATAATACTAGCTTGTTAAATATTATTTCATATATTGCGCTGATGTTCTTTTAATAGGAAATTAAAATGAGTAAAAAAAACATAAAAATTAAGAAGATAAAGAGGGCAATTAAGCCTACTAAATCTAAACCTGCCTTGAAAAAGGTTAAGAAGGAAAAATCTGCTAAATCAAAACCTGTGAAAAAAGCAGCCACTAAAGTGCAGGTAAAAACTACTGTGAAGAAAAAGTTGACTGTTAAGAAAGTATCGAAGCCTATAAAGAAAGTTGTTGCTAAAAAAACTCCTGCAAAAGCAAAGCTGACTAAGAATAAAATCAAAGAAAAACCTTTAAAAATTGCAAAAAAGGCAATTCCAACCAAAACGAAAGAAAAGCCTAAGAAGCTTGTTTCGAAAGGAGAAAAGGATTTAAAGAAAGCCAAAAACAGTGCTGCGAAAGTGAACCCTAAAACAAAGGAACCCAAGAAGAAAGTAAAAGAAGAAAAAGTTAAAAAGGAAAGTTTGGATTTAGAAAAAGATTTTGAACTGGACTTATTGATGGATGATATTGAGCCAAAACTTTCGGGTTCGAAAAAAAGAAGAAGAAAGAAGAAAAAAAATAAAACTGACGAAGAAGAACCTGAAATTCTTCATGACGAATTGGTAGAACAATTACTTCGTTCGACTAAAAAACCTAAATCACAACCAAAGGTGCCCAAAATGCTAAAAACATTTGTCAATCCGATGGCCTCATTAACGGTAGCAGTAAAACCTAACGAATCGAAAAAGGCGAGTGCGCCCAAAAAAGAGCCTAAAGGGAAGTTTTCGGAAGAGTATGTAATTCGTACTTCCGCAAATATTTTATATGAATTTTTAACCACCCCTGGTGGGCTATCGGAATGGTTTGCGGATGATGTGAACATTCATGATGGAGTGTTTACTTTTTTCTGGGATGGTAGTGCTCAAAAAGCAAGATTGCTTGGATTTAAGGAAGAAGAGTACGTGAAGATGCAATGGCTTGACAAACCTGATGGTACTTATTTTGAATTCAGAATTCAGAAAGATGATATTACTGGTGATACTTCGTTAATCATTACCGATTTTGCGGATGAAGCTTCTGATTTGGAAACCTCCAAACGTCTTTGGGATACTCAGGTTGATAAGCTACTTCACATTATAGGGTCTTACTAGAAAGTTTATTCCTGTATTTTATTCACTAGTTTTTAATGTGGGTGTAAACGTTTTGATGTGAAAACATTTCTAAAAAACAATTTTTTATTTATTGTTCCTTATTTGCTCTTCCTTTCACTAGGTTGCGTATTAATCATTTTGAATACCAAGGCTGAGAAACATCTTGAGTTCAACGCTTTTCATTCCAATGTTTTCGATTATTTCTTTTATTACTTCACGTTTCTTGGCGATGGTTTGGTGGCTGTATTGGTCACCATTATTTTGCTTACCGTAAAATATAGATATGCTCTCTTGGTTGGTGTTTCGAACACGATTTCCGCTTTAATTACTCAGTTTTTGAAACACGGAGTGTTCGATAATATGGTGCGTCCAAAGAAATTTTTTGAAGGTGTTCACGATTTGTATTTTGTACCTGGTGTTGATAATTACCTTTACAATAGTTTTCCTTCTGGGCATAGCACGTGTGCTTTTTCTCTCTATTTATCATTGTCATTAATATTAAAAAATAAAATGATGAAGTTTGTTTTTTTTCTTATCGCTTTGTTAGTGGGCTATTCTCGCGTGTATCTTTCGCAACATTTTTTTGAAGATGTGTATGTGGGCTCTATTATTGGTGTTTCGGTTACATTGGTGGTTTATTATCTTCTTTCGAAAATGAATAAACCTTGGCTCGAGTATTCACTTCTCAATTCATTTAAATCGTGATTAACGCCACTGCTTTTCGAAATTCGCTGATAATTGCCATCATTGCATTTCTGCTGTTTGTTCCGTTTTTAGGTGCGGTGCATTTGTTCGATTGGGACGAAATTAATTTTGCTGAATGTGCTCGCGAAATGCTGGTAACACATGACTATTTTTCAGTAAAAATAAACTTTCAACCTTTTTGGGAAAAGCCTCCTATTTTTATTTGGATGCAAGCTTTATCCATGTCGGTGTTTGGGGTGAGCGAATTTGCGGCTCGATTGCCGAACGCAATATGTGGCATTGTTACGCTTGTAGTGCTTTACAATATTGGGAGAAAATTGGTGGACGATAAATTCGGAATGATATGGGCATTGGTGTATGCTAGTTCTTTTCTTCCTCATTTCTATTTCAAATCGGGTATTATCGATCCTTGGTTCAATCTATTTATTTTTCTAGGTGTTTATTATTTTATTTTGTTTGCTAATACCAAGACCATTCGTTCGCTTATTGTTTCGGCTTTGTTTATTGGTTTGGGTGTGCTTACCAAAGGACCTGTGGCTGTCCTTGTTTTAGGATTGTGTGTGGCGGTGTACTGGATTATCAAGCGTTTTCAACCTTTTATGACGTGGAAGCAAATTGCAATTTATGCCACTGCTGTATTGTCGGTAGGAGGGATGTGGTTCCTGATGCTAGTGCTTACGGGCAATGCATCCATCATCAAAGAATTTTTTCTATATCAAATCAGATTGTTTAGCACGCAAGACGCGGGGCATGGTGGGCCGTTTTATTATCATTGGGTGATACTACTTGTTGGTTGTTTTCCAGCTTCGGTGTTTGCGTTGCGTGCGTTTCGCAGAAATATGAACGACACTCCTTTTCAAATTTTGTTCAAGTTATGGATGATTATTTTATTGCTCGTTGTGCTCATCGTTTTCAGCATTGTGAAAACTAAAATAGTTCATTACTCTTCGTTGTGTTATTTTCCGTTGAGTTATTTGGGCGGGTATGTGGTTTACAAATTGATGAATGGCGAAATGATGTGGAAGAAAAGTACATCTGCTTTTTTGGCCATCATTGCAAGCCTTGTGGGCATTGTGATTGCGGCATTGCCATTGGTTGAAAAATACAAACAAAGTATTATCAATTCGAAACTTATTGACGATGATTTTGCGGTGGAAAGTTTGAAAGCCAATGTACACTGGAGCGGAATGGAAGGCCTTGTGGGTATTGTGCTTATAGTGGGTACTGGGTTGATGTTGTGGTTTATAGGTAAACGGAAAATGACCATAGGCATTGTTGGTATTTTTGTGGTTTCGTTGTTTACCATCAACATGGCGGCAGTGGTGGTGGCACCCAAGGTGGAGCCTTATTCGCAAGGGGCAGCCATTGAGTTTTATGAATACCTACAAAACAAAGATTGCTATGTGGAAACTATGGGTTTTAAAAGTTACGCCAATTTGTTTTATTCATTAAAAAAAGAACAAGCCAATAAAAATAGTTACGACTTGGGTTATTTGTTGCGAGGCGACATTGACAAGCCTGCTTATTTTGTGATAAAAATTACCGATCTTGCGGATACCAAAAAAGATTACCCCGAGCTAAAAGAAATTTATAGGAAAAACGGTTTTGTGTTTTTGATGCGTTTGCCTAAAACAAGGATTTAGTTGTTTTTTGATTTTAAACTGGGGCCATTGCTTCTTCGCCTATCTTTCATGGAACATGCCCATCAGTCTAAGTAAATATTTTCGCAACATTCAGATATTTAATTTGTTAGGAATTAAAATTAATTCATATTCCAATCTCAGGAATATTAATTCCTCTACGTGGAATATTAATTCTTTCACGAAGAATATTAATTCCACCACGTGGAATATTAATTCTTTCACGAGGAATATTAATTCCTCTACGAGGAATATTAATTCTTTCACGAAGAATATTAATTCCACCACGAGGAATATTAATTCTTTTACGAAGAATATTTATTCGGGTCTATTCAATAAACTGTGAGTCTATTCAATAAACTGTGTCAAAATCTTAAATTAGTTATTGTCCTAGCCAAAACATGTCGTGCTTAAAAAATGTAAACCAAACGTGAAGAAGTGCCAAACTGCACCTGATAGAAGCGAAAAGCCCGAAGCGGGTGAGCCTAGGCGTTGGGCGGACTTGTAGCGAATAGCAGGAGGAAGGTGACCGAAAAGTGATGAACTGCCTGCCCTTATTAGTATTGAGATTTTAGTTGTTTTCTGGTATCACACAAAAAAACTCCCGCATGTGTTGCGGGAGTTTTTTGTTTATCAAGCTTTGTGTATGTGGAACGGGCAAGCGGCTTGTTTTTCCATTTCTTCGGCAGTAGGTTTTCGCCAGGCTGCAAATTCGCGATAAAAATTAGGAGCTACCACTTCGTTTTTCCATTCTCTGAAAAATGTTTTAGTAGCCGAACCCGACATGGGAGGTACTATCCACGACCAGTCGGCATTAATTTCTCTTCCGCATTCGTTTTCCGATTCTTCAAAATTGATGAATTGATCGGTAGCTGTGTGATGGTCTACCATAGCTACTTTACTTTTTTGATAAGAATGTAAAACCGCCAGGTTGAGTTCGAGCAAGGCTCTGTCTTTCCAAAGGGTGCTGTTCTTGGAAGTATCTAATCCCATACGTGCAGCCACAGTGGGTAAAACATTATAGCGTTGTTCGTCTCCGAAATTGCGCGAAGCTATTTCGGTCTCCATATACCAACCGTTGAAAGGCACAGCAGAGTAAACGATGCCGCCTATCTCCAACACCATATTAGAAATGATAGGCACAGCATACCATTTTAAGCCAAGCTCTTTGAACCACTCCATAGTGGGATGTTCGATGTTTACTTCGTTAATAAAACTATCGGGAATAGGAACCAACACAGGAGGATGGTCGGCAATTTGAATGACCAATGGCAAAATATCAAAATCAGTCTTCGCACTTTTCCAACCCAGCTTTATGCATTCGGCTGTAAACTCCAGCGAATCGGGGTCGCCTATTATTTTGTTTCCTTCCGCGTGATAGCCTGCATATCTTACCAATTGTGCATTCCATATTTTGATGGAATTATTTCGTACTTCGTCTGCCTGTCTGAAAACAGTAACACTAGGGCGAATCTTGCCATCGTTGTAAGCAAACTTAATATGATTGAGCATCTCATCACATATTTCTTTTTCGGTAGTCAGGTGACGTTGGTCTCTCACCGAAAGTTTTTTCCAGAAAAACCTACCTATACATCGGTTGCTGTTTCGCCAGGCTATCTTTGCTCCGTGCTCCAATTCAAGAGCGGTGTGAACGTAAGTGCCCGTGCGGGTTATTTCATCTTTTACTTCTGTTAATCTTTGTTCCAGGTTATCCCATTCGTTTTCAGAATAACATTGTTTGAGAAAAGTTTCTGCTTTTGATACTAATAAATTCATAAAAGGGTTTTTGTTGATTGATTAATTTATTTTTTTTGAAATGGCTACTAACACTTGCATCCCTTCTTCTTGTTATCATTTCGAATTAAAAAAATAAGAAATATAACTTGAGCAAACGTACGCAAATAAAGTTTCTAAGAAGGGTGATTTAAATCAGGTTTCGGAATAGTTCAGATCACTCGCTAGTTGCGAAAAGCAATAATACAGATGTGAGATGATAGAAATTGATTGTTAGTTCAAAAATCCCAACTGTTAGGATGTTATTATGCTTTCTGAATAAGCACCACAGCATAAGCACAAACACCTTCTTCGCGGCCCACATAGCCAAGGGTTTCGTTGGTGGTAGCTTTTATAGATAGGTCGCTGAGTTCGATACCTAGCATTGGGCACAAGGCTTGCTTCATGGTATCGATATGAGGATTGATTTTTGGTTGTTCGAGCACTAATGTACAATCGATATTACCAATGGAATAATTTTCTTTTTTCAACAAATTCACCACTTCGGCCAATAGTAATTTGCTATCAATGTTTTTGAATTTGGTGTCGGTGTTCGGAAAATGGAAGCCTATGTCGCGCATGCCAGCAGCGCCAAGCAATGCATCGCAAATGGCATGTATCATCACATCAGCATCCGAATGTCCAACAGCACCTTTTGTATGGTTGAGCAGGATGCCTCCTAGCCAAAAAGGCCTTCCTTCTTGCAACTGATGAACATCGAAACCAAAACCAACTTTTATTTTCATGATTTATTTTAATGAAATCTTCTTATGCATCACTTGTTCTAATCCCTATTACTCTGGACTCCTAACAACCAACAACTAGATTAATTATTCTCCAGTAGCCTCGTTCTGTGCTTTGAAAGCATCGAAATCGAAAGTAAGTGTAAATCGCAGGGTGTTTTCCAATGGATTTCGTTGTTGAGTAGGAATTAAATATGCAAAGTCCAGACCGAATACATTGTACTTAACACCAGCACCTAGCGTGAAAAACTTACGATTACCTTTGTAGGGGCTTTCGTAGAAATAACCAGCACGCACTGCGAATAGTTTGTTGTACCAATATTCCAATCCTACACCATAATTAATTTCGCGAAGCTCTTCCTTAGTTCCACCCGGAGCATCGTTAAACGAACCGAATATACCTTCGGTGATTCCACGGTTAGGGTCTTTGCCAAGCAATACCACAGGCGAACCACTAGCATCGTAAAGAACACCTTTATCAACCTGTACTCCACTAGTGTCGGTCACAATATTATGTTTGTAAACAGGAGGAGTAGGTACCAACAGTTTATTGGCATCCACTTCTATAGAAATGGAATTGTAATCATCCATCTCGAAAGTAAGCGAAGCGCCCAAACGCATATTAATAGGAAGGAAATTAGAAGAAGCTATTCCGTTCGACACACGGTCGGAATAAGAAACTTTAGAACCAATGTTCGAAATGTTTAAACCAATGGCAGCAATTGCCTTTTGTTTTCCGCTTAATCTTATTTTATCATTTCTCCACAGCGCAGATATATCAACCGCCACAGCACGTCCAGGTTTAGTAGCAGCACCGTCTACAAATGTTCCGCCAGTTAAATTCGAGTTGATAAAACGTACAGCACCACCCACCGAAAATTGTTTTGCAAGTTTCACTCCGTAAGCTACATCAATTGCGTATTCATTAGGTCGAAACTGACCAATGGTGTTTCCATTAATATCGGTAAATGTGATGTCGCCAAGAGAAAAATAACGAAGCGAAGCAGCCACAGTACCTCTTTTCTTAGTTTTGTAATACCACGAAAGGTAAGCCAAATTGATATCAGGCACCAAGGCTCTCAACCAAGGGGTGTAAGAAACACCTATCCCCATTTTTTTATCTACAAATGCAAGTTTCGAAGCATTCCAATGAATAGAGTTTACGTCTGGTGAAGAAGCCACACCGGCATCACCCATTCCTCCAGCCCGCGAATCGGGTGTGATGATTAAAAAAGGAACAGCAGTAGTGATGGTGTTTAGGTTATTATTCACCTGTTGACCAGCAAGGGAATTGTAATTTCCCGACTGAGCTAATCCTGAATTTATAAAACAGAAAACAACTGATGATGTGAAAATTGTTTTCTTTAAAATGGTTGACACTGTCATTCGTTTTGATTTTAAGGGATGCAAATTTAATAATTTATGGATACGGTTATTAATTTAAAATTACCAGTTTTTCTATCTTTTCGGCTGTAGAACCAAGGCTGTTTTTCACTTTCACACGGTAGATGTATACACCTCTGCCAATCTTGTCACCGAAATCGTCTCTTCCATCCCAGTCAATCGGTTCGGAGCGGAAACCTTCGGCATTCACAAATTTATCAATGGTTTTAACAATTTTTCCTGAAATGGTAAAAATTTGAATTTGTACATCCAGCACTTGACAGCATTGGTTTTCTTCGAAATAAAACTGAGTGTGCGTAGTAAACGGATTAGGGTAATTCAATACATGGTTCAAGGCAAGTTCAGCCGATTTCGAAACAACAAATTCGGTATATGTTTCAGATGAATTGTTATACACATCCCAAACTTTTAATTTTAATGTATGATTGCCTTCAGTTAAACTTGAAAAAGGATAACGCACCGAACCGCTTTTGTAGCTATTCAAATCCGATTGGTAATAATCATTCAGAATGATGGAGTTGGTAGTATTTCCATCGAGGATAGCAGTAAGGTCGTGCCCAATACCATTACCTACAGTATTGATTCCGTTTTCATCTTTCAATATCGAATACAAATCAGGGTTCTCATTAGTCATTCCTCCAAACACAAATTTAGTGTCGTTGAGGTAGAGTTTCGCATCTGGTCCGGTAACATCAGTAGCATGATTGCTCGACATACAACATATACCCGCTTTATCATAATATCCATTTGCATCTTCATTTCCGTTTTCGGCATAATAACTGATGCGCCCCATACCATAATTATAAGCAATATCTTTTGGGACAATAAACGTAAACCTAAAGTGGCCGTTGGTAACACTCACTTTCCCTTTGAATAATACACTCTTTTGAAGTTGAAACGTTCGTGGTGGACTTTGGCCAATAGCCGAGCCATCATTCGAAAGTGTAGTAATGTTTTGGGCTTTATCGTAAACAGTTGGATAAATTACTCCATTGTAATTCGATAAAATAGCATTACTCTTGTTTCGTACATAACCACTGATGGTAACGGTTGATAATGCTTTTAATGTGTCGGAGATACTAGCAGAAACAGGATGAGAGAAAATAGAATCTGTGGAAACATCATATTTAGGATAATTTAAAGTCAAGGCAGGGTCGCCAAGCAATGTGAAATTTCGTCCATTTAGTGAACAACCATCGGGCTTGTCTTTAATAATTTGATACAAATCTCCTAATCGAGGCATCTTGCCATTTATAGGTTTGAAGGCAGCATGGTAAAACTCAGTGTTAAGTCCGAAGTTAGGACCAGCATATGATTCACGAACTGTTGTGAAAAGCGCAATCCCTGCTCCTGATGGGTTAAGGAATATGTATTCTCCAGCCGAAATTCTTTCAGGGTCATCGTATCTACTTAACTCGCAAGTAGCAGTGAAAAATAAAGGCATGCTGTTTATATTCTTCCAAGAGTTGATTTGAGAAACCTCAACCACTCGTTCGTGTGCAATTCCCACTTCGCCACCATGACCAGTATAATTCATAATCAAGCAACCTTTTTCAACTTTTTTAGTGATTGCATCCGAAGCACCAGGGTACCTATCTCCACCCGGAGTTGCTTCCTGAAGATAGGCATCGAAAAATATTTTATCTACATTGTATTCACTTGCCGAATCGTGAACATAGGTAGCCATTGAGTTAGCTTGGTCAAGATGAAGGTCGTTGTCTTCATCATCTGCAATAAAACAAACGGAATTTCTCCAATCACCAAAAGGTGAACCAGAAGTAAGGCTTGAACAGGAATTAGCCGATTCTATAGAGGGAGCTACACCCGTTTTTTTATAACTAAAGATTTTATTAATTGCGGTTACAGCATCCGATTTAGTTTGTACCGGGAATCTTCCAATGCCTATATCCACAGCATCAACGTTATCTACCATAGCTCCTTCATTATCATCCAAACAGCCGTAATAATCATCCGAAACATACGATCCGGTCAGCGCAGTTGAATTAGCCGATTCGTATGTTGGAATGTAATTTGAGTTGTTACTGAATCGGGTTTTATTGTCATAAGATCCATCTCCAAATAACAAAAGGTATTTTGGTAATGCATTCACATTGGAGCCTGCCCGATCATAAAACATTTTTAAGAAATCGCGTATGGCAGTTACATCCTGAGCGCCAGAGGAATATTCATTGTATATTTGTTGAGGTGTCACTATGAGTGAATAAATAGAATCTCTTGTTTCGTGAAACGATGCTAATTGAACGGCAGCATCGTAAAAGTCTGGATGAGTAATAATGATAAAATCCTTATTCGTTAGTGAATGCAAATCTTGATTGACTACCTCTCCAACTTTAGTTGGTGTATAGTAACTTCCTCCTGTAAAAGCAATAAACTGTTTTAAATTATCAGTGGGTAATACGAATTGTGCTTGACTTCCAGTGTTTATTGTTGATTGGAGGGCAATATTTGCAGGGTCGGTGATATCCCATATTTGAATAGGTTGAGAGTAATTAACATTAAACTGTGCAACATTGCCAGCACCTATGCATTTCGAATCTCTAAATATCATTTGATCTCCACTCATCGTTAATTGCCTTCTGGCATTTACTTCAATGTAATCTAACCATCCCACCGCATCTGGTGTTTGTTTTGTAACATTCACAGTTAATATTGGAGAAGAGCTTGGAAAAAAGGTAATGGTATCTGTGGCAACATAAACATACGGGTCGCCTGAGGTAGATTGGATGGTATGTCCAGTACTTGCCGATTGACAACTCAATGTATAAAGGGAGCTACCACTCATGTTTCGAGATGCAATATTTGCTTTTACTGTTGTAGTTGCAGTAGCATCAATGTTTGGGAAAGCGAATGAGAAATTATATGCCGCAATATTGTCAAAGTACTCGCCATACCAATTGCGTCCAGACTTAATAAAGTTTGTAGCATCTAATTCATGAAAACCATAATCGTCAAATGAGGAAACGATATTGTTCGTAGGACTTAAAGCTTGCGATGATGAGGCTTGTGATTGAATTCTTTTCCCTTGACCCAAATCAGCTGTTATAAAATAATACGCAAAATCAGAGTATAGGTTAAGACTGTGTTGAAATTTCGGAACTTTAGAATTGTTAAAATTCCAAGTATTAGGCCCTTTCCCATAAAACAAAACATAATCATTGGGCCCAAAAACCCCAGAAACTGAATTGTGAACTGTAATAGCGTTTTCAAGCAAATCGTCAGGTCGAGCCACCGAATTTAATTCCGAAAGCATACCTCCGCCATTTCCATAAATTCTAATATTGGCAGGATTTAAAGTAGACATATCCAACCCAATACTTTGCAAGAAGGAATAATTAATTTTATAAATACCATCATTTGCAATTGCTATTTTATACCATTTCCCTGTTTGAAGAACAGAGTGAGATGCGTAGGTATGAACTGAACGTCCTCCAGATTTTTCAGAAGCGTATGGATTAATTGAAAGATTGAACGAAACTAATTTTTCAATTTTGCCCGTAAGTGGATTTTTGCGTAAAGGTATAAATGAAACAGTTCCAATGCTTTGTTTTTTTATAACACTCACGGTGGTCTTTACCGCAATTGAATTGCCGATTAATTTGGAATCGTTTACTAAAACAGCCTCTGCATCAGTTAAGGGCTCGAAGGCAGCATTTGTTATGTCAGCATTAAAATTTTGACCATTAGAAATTTTCACTTGATTGCTATATCTTGGCAAAATTCCGTCACTTTCGCCATAAATTGCACCAGTGAAAAATAAATAGTGTTTTGTTGTGGTTTCAGAAACCTTAATACTTGCGGGTGTTTGCCAGCTGATGTGATACATGGAAGAAATTCTATTATCCGAAATCTTCGACTGTCCAAAAGCAACTATATTTATAGCTATCAATAGTAAGAATGCAATACGTGTTTTCATTTCAAAAAATTATAGTTTCAAATTTACAGATTAAAGTCAATTACTCGATAATAATTATTGGTTTAACATTAGTTGGTCGTACAAAATGAACTTAAAAAGCCTTAATTTTCTTGTGCAAAATGGTTAATGAAACAATAATAGTTCATCACAATTTTACATGCGAATTGGCGTTGCATTTTTTATACTTTAATTAAAAGAACAAAGACTAAAGGGTAAAACCGAATAATAGTAACTAATACGGGTAGGTGTGTTTCAAATAATATTCTTTATAAATGAGGAATTCTTAATATTTAATTCTGTTAAAGTTTTCGTTCGGCTAAAGTAGTAAAGATTTCTTAATAACGTTAAGTTTTTTAGATTATTGTGTAAATTCTGTTTTTTTTAGTGCAAATTAGAATAAACTCAAATTCACGATAAAAAACTAAAGATAATTTGCAATAACAACCGTTATGGATAATTGAATTAACACGAATATG
>CAIWDF010000063.1 GCA_903911435.1 uncultured Bacteroidota bacterium | reverse complement strand
GTGGCGATTTCTCGTCACACGTGGCGATTTCTCGTCACACGTGGCGATTTCTCGTCACACGTGGCGATTTTTTGTTACATGTGCCCCTTTTTTTTCTCGTTTTGAAACAAAAAAAACTCCTTACAACCAAATGCAAGGAGTTTTTTAAGCATAAAAGCTATGTCGCTTTTACATCAAATATTCATCTATCAATTCACGTACACAACCTTCCCCACCATTCTTACTCAATATAAGTCCAGCTTTTGCTTTCACAGCTTTCACCGCATCACCAGGGCATGCACTCAGTCCCACAAGGCCCATTACCTCCAAATCGTTAATATCATCACCCACATACGCCACATTATTATAAGTAAGCTTTAGTTTTTTCAACCATTTATCCAAAACCTTCAATTTGTTTTCGTTGCCCACATACACATACTCCACCTTCAACAATTCAGCACGGTTCTTTATCAAAGCATCATTTTTCCCATTACTCAAAAAACCCACTTTCACACCCTTTTTCAAAATCTCTTTTATACCCATTCCATCCTTGGTATTGAATTTTTTAAACTCATCTCCCGAGTTCGAATAGTACATTCCGCCATCAGTAAGCACACCGTCCACATCCAGCACCAGAAATCGAATATCCTCTTTTTTAAATTTTTTTGCCATTCCCTAAATCATAGTTCGTCCCACTGCCTTTGCCACTCCATTAAGTTGAGCATGCAATTCGCGGAATTGGTTAAAGTTCAATTGTTGCGCAGCATCCGATTTTGCAACCGAAGGATTAGGATGAGTCTCTATCAAAAGTCCATCCACACCCATCGCCACACAAGCCTTCGACAAGTCAGCCACCCCGTATGCAAAACCTATCGCATGACTAGGGTCGAGGATAATCGGCAAGTTTGTATATTGTTTCAAATAAGCCACACCGCACAAATCAAGCGTAAAACGTGTTTTTGTTTCAAACGTTCGTATCCCTCGTTCACACAATATCACTTGGTCATTTCCTCCCGAAAGGATAAACTCAGCAGCTTGCACAAACTCCTGAAGCGTAGCGCCAAAACCTCTTTTCAGCAGCACCGGTTTCCCCGATTTGCCACAAGCTTTCAGTATGCCGTGGTCGTACATCGCTTTCGCACCTATCTGAAGAATATCCGAATACTCAATCACCTCACTCGCATGGGTCGAGTCGCGTATCTCTGTAATTATTTTCAAACCATGTTTCGTACGCATTTTATCCAAAAGTTTCAACCCCGCCAATCCCATTCCTTGAAAAGCATAAGGAGTTGTTCTTGGTTTGTAGGCTCCTGCTCTCAGCACTTTCACACCAAGTTCCACACATAGTTCCGAACATTGTTCTATCTGTTCTTCCGACTCCACCGAGCACGGACCAGTAATCATCACCGTGTTATTATGCTTTCCTCCAATCGAAACACTATCCGTAATTTTTATCTCGCGCACACCTGCCATGTACTTCTTACTTGCCAATTGAATATCATCATCAAATGGGAATCGCTCCGCGATAAACTGATTGTATTTTTCATCAATCGGTTTCATTTTACTCGATGTGATAAGCGCATAAAATCCATCACGCTTTAGCACCACGCTTTCCAATTCTACTCCAAGTTGCTCCGCTTTTTCGGTTGCTACCTCAGGTTTTAAGTGTATAATCATTTTTATTCTCCTTTAATTAAATTGTTAAATGTAATCGCTCCCACAAGCTTATTCTCGGCATCCACCACTGGTAGATAAAGAATCGGGAACTTAGAATTTTTTACCAAAGTCAACATCTCCGATATCGTCAATGTGTTCACTATCTTTATAGGGTTAGGGTTAATCACATCTTTTATCGATAGCTCATTCAAAGAATTTATTTTCCGTATCAATCCCTTTCTCACATCAGCATTACTTATCAATCCAGTAAGTTTACCATCGTTGTCCACCATCAAGGTAAAGCCAAGGCAATACTTTTCTATACTTTCCAAAGCATCTATCAATACCGATTGATGAGAAGAAACAATAGGCAGCTCTTCCACATTCATCATAAATTCACTCACCGAAATATGCGATTGAATATTATCGTTCCTCAAGTTATGCAGCGCATGTCCTATTACCGTTGAGTTCACTAAGTACGACCCCGACACCACCGAATACACACCCATATTGCGCAACACAAACGATACCTCATCATTCACCCCACCGTCCACATGTATTTTCTTATCCGGAAATGCCAGTTTAAAATCCCTTATCTTCTTAAAGTTTTCTTTGTTGAACATCCCTCCACTTTTACCAGGCGTAGTAGTCATGAACAGTACAAAATCCATCACATCCTTATATTGCTCCAATACCGTTATCGGAGTTTCCGTAACAATCGCAATCCCTATTTTCGATTTTATTTCTTTCGGTAATCGGAGTGGAGCCTTTAAATTTTCATGCTGAAAAGTCACAAAATCAACCTGATGTTTTATCAGCGATGCAAAATATTTCTCAGGCTCGGACGAGATGATATGCAAATCAATCGGTGTTTTGCTGATGGGTTGAATAATCTCAATATCATTAAAAACAGAAAGGTCATCGTTGCAATCGATGTGTAAAAAATCAACTTTTAAATCATCTAATTCTCTTACAAGTGTCTCTACACCTTTTGTTTTATTCGAATAAATTGAAGCAGATATTTTCATTAATTAGTTTGGGGGTTTTTAGGCCTGCAAAGGTAGCACTATTTTTAATTGGTATACCCAAAGCGTTTTAGTTGATTACCATCATCACGCCAGTCTTTATTCACCTTCACAAATAGCTCCAGAAACACCTGCTTTTGCAAAAATATTTCCATGTCTTTCCTCGCCTCGGTTCCCACCTTTTTTAGCGCCTGACCTTTATGGCCAATCAAAATCCCTTTCTGCGAATCGCGCACCACCAATATTTCAGCGCGTATCCTTATTATCTTTTCTTCTTCCTTAAACGATTCCACTACCACCTCCACCGAGTAGGGTATTTCTTTCTTGTAATTCAACAAAATCTTCTCGCGAATAATCTCCGAAATAAAAAACTTTTCCGGCTTATCTGTCAACTCATCCTTTCCGTAATAACCAGGCCCTTCGGGCAAAAGCGCAAGTATTCGGTCAAATATATAATTGGTGTTAAATTTCTCCAAAGCCGACACCGGAATTACTTCTGCATTCGGTACTTCTGTTTTCCAATATTGAACTTTGTTTTCCAATACATCTTGTTTTGCCAAATCTATTTTATTTACCAGAAGCAATACAGGCACCTTCGCATTCTTAATCTTATTCAGTATCTTTTCATCTATCTTCTCATCCTCATAAATATCGGTTACAAATAGCATCACATCCGCATCCGTAATCGCGGTATGAACAAATTCCATCATCGATTCCTGCAACTTATAGTTCGGTTTAAGCACTCCAGGAGTGTCGGAATATACAATTTGAAAATCTTCACCATTCACAATTCCCATGATCCGGTGTCGAGTAGTTTGTGCTTTAGAGGTAATAATCGACAGCCTTTCGCCCACCAACACGTTCATTAGCGTTGATTTTCCAACATTCGGACTGCCAATGATATTTACAAATCCTGCTTTGTGTGCCATTTTATTGCAATTGTTAATAAGATTTATTTGGAGTACAAAGAAACTAAATATATCTTTGCGCTCCGAAATTAAAAAGCAATACCTCATTTTACTTCTTTAATAGTGTAGAAAAGGCCAAAGATATATTGCGGGGTGGAGCAGTTGGTAGCTCGTTGGGCTCATAACCCAAAGGTCATCGGTTCGAGTCCGGTCCCCGCTACTTTTTAAAAAACCCTTTGAAATAGATTATTTCAAAGGGTTTTGTTTTTATAGAAAGACCAAAATTGGGTCTGATATTTATTTCCGAAAATGAAAAATTTGGTTGAAATTAAATTTTTGTATCTTTGCACTATGAAATCGCTAACTATAAATGTACCTGATTCTTTTGATTTAACAACAAAAGAAGTAGTTACTGCTCTTGCTGCCCAACTCTATGAAATGGGTAAGCTTTCTTTGGGACAAGCCGCTGAACTTGCAGGATATTCAAAAAAAACATTTATGGAATTGTTAGCAAATTATAGTGTATCTGTTTTTAATTTTTCCGCTGATGAATTAGACAATGATATAAAAAATGCAAAAGACTATCATTGCTGATACAAGCTGCTTAATTCTTCTAGATAAAATTTCCGAATTAGCTCTCCTTAAAATATTGTTCGGTGAAATTATTATCACTTCAATAATTGCCTCAGAGTTTGGCAATCCTCTTCCCGATTGGATTGTAATTCAAAGTCCTGTAAACATGAATTATCAACATATATTACAAACTTCGCTTGATATTGGAGAAGCGAGTGCAATTGCCTTGGCGGTGGAGCTAAAAAATCCTTTGTTGATTTTGGATGATACAAAAGCAAGAAGAATTGCTAGTGAATTAAAAATAAATTATACAGGAACTTTAGGCATATTAATCGAAGCTAAATTGAGTGGCAAAATAAAATTAATCCGCCCCTTAATCGAAAAAATAAAAGAAACCAATTTTTATTTGTCTCCCACAATTGAAAAGAAAATTTATGATGCTTGCGGTGAATAGAATAAAATCTTTCTTCAAATTCTCTTTCAATATTGAATATTATATTTTGAGGTTCTCTTGTTTTGAACTCAATTGTTTTCATAAAACCGCTAATTAAATTATTAGATTAGGGGTCATTAAATGGATACAAAGAGTCAATACAGCAACGTGTTGGCTCTTTTATTTTTTCAATAATACCATTTAATATTCCCACCCTATTTGCAGTTGCAATTCCTTTCCTTCGTTTTCTGTTTTCCATAAAAACTGTTCTTGCCTCTTGCAGTCACCAATCGTTACGCTCATTTCTACGTTGCTAAATAAGATGGTAAATTGAAACTAAAAAAGGTGGTAACTTTGGTGTCTGTGAAATAAATAGTAGTGAAGCAGTTCTTGCCCTGACTAAGCTTTTGAAATAGAACAAACTTAATCAAGGCACTCGAAAAGCTGTAACCCCTCATTATATAATCGTTTTATAAGATATAATGTATGAGCAATCGTTCAATAATGCATATCGACTTAGATACTTTTTTTGTTTCGGTAGAACGACTCAAGAATTCGAAGCTAGCAGGAAAACCTGTTCTGGTAGGCGGTACCAGCGACCGAGGTGTGGTAGCATCGTGCAGTTACGAAGCGCGCAAGTTTGGCGTACACTCAGGAATGGCGATGCGAATGGCACGGAAAATTTGCCCAGAAGCTATGCTAGTAAAGGGAGATTCTGAGGAATATAGTAAGAGTTCGAAACAAGTAACCGAAATCATAAAGGAGAGAGTGCCTCTCTATGAAAAAACTTCGATAGATGAATTTTATATTGATTTAACGGGGATGGATACGTTTTACGGTTCGTATAAACTAGCTACGGAGGTGAGAAACGTAATAATAAAGGAGACAGGTTTGCCCATTTCATTTGCCCTAAGCACCAACAAAACGGTAGCGAAAGTAGGTACTGGCGAAGCGAAACCCAATGGACAGAATGAAATTCCGAGCGGAACAGAAAAAGGTTTTCTCGCTCCTCTATCGATAAAGAAAATTCCGATGGTAGGCGATAAATCATACGAGCTGCTGAGGAGTATGGGTGTGGCCAAGATACACACCTTGCAGGAAATGCCTATAGAACTTATGGAGCAAGTGATGGGTGCAAACGGCAGGCTGATTTGGAGAAAAGCAAATGGTATTGACAATACTCCTGTGGAGCAATACAGCGAACGAAAGAGTATAAGTACAGAACGGACATTTGATAAGGACACAATAGATGTGAAAGGGCTGAAGGATTTGCTGGTGAGTATGACCGAGAAACTGGCTTTTCAGTTGAGGAGTAAGGGCGATTTGATGAGTTGCGTTACAGTAAAAATAAGGTATTCTGATTTTAATACATATACGATGCAGGCACACTTAGCTTATACATCGCTAGACCATGTCATCATTGAGAAGGTAAAGGAATTGTTTGATAAACTGTATCACAAGCGGATGCTTATCCGATTAATAGGAGTTAGGTTTAGCGGGCTGGTGCAGGGTAACTATCAATATAATTTATTTGAGGATAATATGGAACAGTTGCAACTATACGGGGCAATGGACAAAATGCGGACGAGATACGGAGAGAATGCTGTAGTTCGGGCCTCGGGGTTAGGCCTAAAACTAAAAAACTTCAATCCTTTTAAGGGATAAAAAAACAAACAAATGAACTCATGTTACTCAATTGTCATACATATTATAGTTTTTGCTACGGAGTATTTACTGTTGACGAATTGTTGGCTGAAGTAAAGCGCAAAGGTTATTCCTCCTTTGCACTTACTGATATTAATAATACTTCCGCTTGTATAGACATGGTTCGTTCGGCAAATGCACAAGGTATTAAACCAGTATTAGGCATCGATTTCAGAAATGGTGTGAAACAGCAATACGTTGGTATCGCCATTAATAATGAAGGATTCAAAGAACTCAACGAACACCTTTCGTATCATTTACATCATCATCTCCCGTTCGAAAACGAAGCTCCTGCTTTTAACAATGCGTATATTATTTATCCCTCGTCCGCTTACAGTGGTTGGCAATTGCGAGAAAATGAGTTTATAGGTGTTTCGGTAAAAAGTGTTTCTAATTTAGTTTTTTCTCCCGTCAGAAAACACCTTAACAAGCTTGTCATTTTGCAGTCGGTAAGTTTTGCTGATAAGCGACAATTTAATGCACACAGGCTATTGAGGGCAATTGATAAAAATCAATTGTTAAGCAAATTGCCTGTTGACGAACAAGGAACGACAGAGGAAATCATGCTCCCCCGAAACGAATTGCTGGCGGCTTATGCCGAATACCCAAGTATAATAAGCAATACCGAAGCATTGTTGAATGATTACAAAATAGAATTTGTGTATGGTAAGTTTTCCAATAAAAATAAAAAGCACTATACCGACAGCGTTGCCAATGACCTCCTGAAATTAAGAAGGGAATGTGAAGTGGGATTAAAATATCGCTACACCGAACCAACCAAAGAAGTACTTGCTCGGGTGGAAAAGGAATTGCAGATAATAGAGCAGATGAATTTCTCTTCCTACTTTCTGATCAACTGGGATATTATAAAATACGCACAGCATAAAAATTACTATTGGGTGGGTAGAGGCAGCGGAGCAAACAGCATGGTGGCTTACCTGCTTCGCATTACCGATGTAGATCCTATTCAGCTTGATTTGTATTTCGAACGTTTCATTAATCCGGCACGCAGCAACCCTCCTGATTTCGATATTGATTTTTCGTGGACAGACAGAGATGATATCACCCGTTATATCTTTAACACCTTTGGCCATAAACACACCGCATTGGTGGGTGCTTACAACACCTTTCAGCAAGATGCCGTGGTTCGCGAATTAGGAAAAGTGTTTGGATTACCTCCTGACGAAATTGATAAATTACAATCTCCTTCCAAATTTCCTGATACGGACGACCTGGGAAAGTTAGTGCTTCGTTACAGTGAGCTCATTCATGGTTTTCCGAGTCACTTAAGTGTTCATTCCAGTGGGATTCTCATTTCCGAAGAAACAATTAGTAGTTATTGCGCCACTAACATGCCTCCTAAAGGATACCCTACCACTCAGTTTAGTATGCTGGAAGCCGAAGATATTGGCTTGGCCAAATTCGACATTCTTAGTCAGCGCGGATTGGGCAAAATAAAAGATGCCGTTGACATTATTAAGGAGAATAAAAATACAGAGATAGACATACACGATATCAAGAAATTTACATCTGACGATAATGTGAAAGTCCTGCTACGAAAAGGAAAAACAATAGGTTGTTTTTACGTAGAATCTCCTGCCATGCGAATGTTGTTGGCTAAATTAAATGCTGATGATTACTTACGGCTGGTAGCAGCTAGCTCCATCATTCGCCCGGGAGTAGCCAAAAGCGGAATGATGCGGGAATATATTCTTCGTTATCGCGATGAGAACAGACGTAAAACGGCAAGAGAGGAGTTGCCCGAATTATATGATTTGCTCGAAGAAACTTACGGAGTAATGGTTTATCAGGAAGATGTAATTAAGGTGGCGCATTTATTTGCCGGATTAACATTAACCGAAGCCGATTATTTACGAAGGGGAATGTCGTGGAAATTCAAACAGCGAAACGAGTTTAATTTAGTTCGTAAAAAGTTCTTTGAAAATTGCAGAAAGAAGAATCATAACGAAAAAACCATTCTTGAAATCTGGACACAGATAGAAAGCTTTGCCAACTTCGCCTTTTCCAAGGGGCACTCGGCAAGTTACGCAGTAGAGAGTTATCAGGCTTTATATTTAAAAACATATTTTCCTTTGGAATATATGGTTGCTACGCTCAACAATGGCGGAGGGTTTTACCGAAAGGAATTGTATCTGCACGAAGCCCGTATGAATAACGGCACAATTAAACCTCCTTGTGTGAACAACAGCGATGTAATATGCATTATTAAAGATACAACCATTTATTTAGGTTTAAACCTGATTGCTGAACTGGAAGAACATCATGTTGTAACTATTATAAAGGAACGTAAGCAGAACGGCCTTTTCACCGACCTTCACAATTTCATAAAACGTGTTCCCATTTCGCTCGAACAAATTCGTTTGTTGATTCGGGTGGGTGCGTTTAGTTTTACGACTAAAAACAAAAAAGAACTCTTGTGGGAGATATACATGCTAATTAATCATTTAAAAAAACCGGAGAAAGTTGCCGAATTATTTGAAGTGAAACCTCCGAGTTGGAAATTGCCAAAGCTTGAAGACAATAAACTGGATGATGCTTTTGATGAATTGGAGCTATTGGGTTTTCCGCTCTGTTCTCCTTTCGAAATGCTGAAAGACAAACTACCCGCAACAGCTACCGCAAAGGAGTTGAGGAACTCTATCGGCAAAACAGTAAGCATAGTGGGATATCTGGTAACATATAAAAACACGGCTACATCCAAAGGCGACCGAATGTGTTTCGGTACATTTACTGACACAGAAGGGATGTGGATTGACACCGTTCATTTTCCTCCTTCCCTTAAACAATATCCGTTTATTGGTCCGGGATGTTATCTGCTAATAGGAAGAGTAACGGATGAGTTTAGTTTTGTAAGTATAGAAGTAAACGAGATGCAAAGATTGGATACCGCGAATATAGGAATTTAACGAACGGTTCGTCAATTTCGCTAGGATGGGAAAGGACGTAAAATGATAATTAACGTCAGTTGAGTTGTTTTTCGAGACGGATTATACCTTTTGACTTTCACCGCACTGAAACCTTTTTCATACATTTGCCGCATGCTCACACAACGTCAACTATTCTTTAACCATCTAGCACAAACAACAGATATGCCTTTGGCTCTTGAGATAGTCAAAGCTGAAGGAATTTACCTTACCGATGTTAATGGGAAACAGTACATCGATTTAATCTCTGGTATCTCGGTAAGTAATGTAGGGCACCGTCATCCGAAAGTTGTATCTGCAATCATCGATCAGGTCAATAAGTACATGCACCTTATGGTTTATGGCGAGTATATTCAGAGTCCTCAAGTTCAGTTAGCATCCCTCTTAAGCTCCCTATTACCCAAGTCTTTGAACTCCGTCTACTTTGTTAATTCGGGTAGTGAGGCTATTGAAGGGGCTATGAAACTTGCGAAAAGATTTACTGGAAGAAGTGAAATTATCTCATTTGAGAATGCATACCACGGAAGTACGCAAGGTAGTCTGAGTATAATGGGCAACGAAGAATTTAAATCTGCTTTTCGCCCATTACTTCCAGGTACCAAGCTAATGCGATTTAATAAAATGGAAGATTTGCGTCACATCACCGAACGGACGGCTTGTGTGGTTGTAGAAACAATCCAAGGCGAAGCTGGTGCCATCGTTCCTGTGAACAATTTTCTTAAAGCCTTGAGTGAACGTTGCAAACAAACAGGAACTTTATTAATAGCGGACGAAATTCAATGTGGTTTCGGTCGAACTGGTAAATTGTTTTCATTCGAACATTTTGATGTAATTCCCGACATTCTGTGTATGGCAAAAGGAATGGGAGGAGGAATGCCAATTGGCGCTTTTGTCTCCTCAAAAGAAATCATGAATTCATTCACTAACAACCCTATTCTTGGTCATATCACCACCTTTGGAGGGCATCCTGTTTGCTGTGCAGCTAGTCTTGCTGTGCTTTCTGTTCTTTTGGAAGAGAATTTGATGGGTGAAGTCGCCAAAAAAGAGCACATAATCAGGAGGGAATTAAATGACCCTAGAATTAAGTCGATTAATGGCAAGGGCCTTTTACTTTCAGTTGAATTTGAGAGTTTTGAACAAAATAAAGCCATAATTGATAAATGCATAGCCCAAGGTGTGATTGCAGATTGGTTTTTGTTCAATGCGAACTCTATGCGGATAGCTCCCCCACTAACCATTTCAGAACAAGAACTGATGTATGCCTGTAAGATAATTCAGGAGAGTATTGGCGAAGTGTATTCTCCTTCACCGTCTGAATAAAGTGCCTTCTGAAATTTATTTTGCATTATTCTGAATACAATACTATCTTTGTGAAATTCAAAAAAGCAACTTATTAAAGGAATGGATGATTTAACTTTAAGTATTACTGATTTAAAGGCGAAGGTTGAAAAGTTAGTAAATTTACATCAACAACTAAAAAAAGATAACGAGCGCTTGACATTAGACAACATAAAATTGTTAAATGTTATCGATGAGCAAAAGTCACAGATTGAGGCGGTTGAAAAAAGAAATCTAGAATTAACAGCTAACACAAAAGAAGAACAACAACAGGTAATAACAGAAACAAAAGAAAAGATTAACGAGCTGGTGCAGGAAATTGAAAATTGTATTGCTCTTTTAAATTAGAAGTTAGGTAAACAGTAGATTGGTTAAAGTTGGCAAATATTTAACAATCCCTTTTTACTTTTGTAAACAATAAATTATGGCTGAAGTATCATTAAAAGTATTAATCGCTGGACGCACCTACCCACTTACTGTTAAACAGGAAGAGGAGTGTACTGTTCTTGAGGCGGCTAATCTTATTAATGAAAAGGTGAAAGATTTTGAGAATAACTACGCAGTGCGCGAGAAGCAAGATTTGCTTGCTATGGCAGCACTCAACTTATTGGCAACTCAACTAAATATACCTCGCAAATCACCAGAGCTGGAAAAAGAAATTGACCAACTCGACTTATTTGTTTCAAACTATCTTCAAAAAGAGAGCATTCCTTTATAGTTTACTTTTTTACAAAAAATCGTAAGCAACAATATTCCGCATCAATTTTAGAGTGCCCCGGTATCAGTCTGTTTTGACTAACGGGATTTGGTAATATCAATTATTAATTTAAAAAATTTATGGACATCAATTTAATACTTATTGTCGCTGCTGCCTTGGTTGGAATCGGCTTGGGCGCACTCATTACCTTCATGGTAATTAAAAAAGCAAATGTTACTAAAGCCGATGGTATACTTAAGGTTGCCGAAGCTGAAGCAGATGTGATTAAAAAAACTAAAATGTTGCAAGCAAAGGAAAAGTTCGACCAGCTGAAACTTGAACATGACAAGTTTATCAATGAAAAAAACATGGCGGTGCAACAGTCTGAAAACAGAATGAAGCAAAAAGAACAATCATTGGCTCAGAAGCTTGAGGGTGCGCAACGTAAAGATGTGGAACTTGATGCACTGCGTCAAAATTTGACGCATCAATTGGAATTGGTTAATGCAAAACAAACGGAAGTAGATAAGTTTCACAAACGCCAAGTGGAGCAATTGGAGACCTTAAGTGGGTTGAAAGCTGAGGAAGCTAAAGCTCAGTTAGTAGAATCGTTAAAAGCAGAGGCTAGAACAGATGCTATGTCGCATATTAAGGATATCGTTGAAGAGGCCAAAATCAATGCAAACAAAGAAGCAAAGAAGGTGGTTATTCAAACCATCCAAAGAGTAGCTACTGAACATGCCATCGAAAACTCTGTGTCCGTTTTCCATATTGAAAGTGATGAGGTGAAAGGGCGAATTATTGGTCGTGAAGGACGAAACATACGTGCTCTTGAAGCTGCAACCGGAATTGAGATTATTGTTGATGATACTCCTGAGGCAATAATCTTATCTGGATTCGACCCCGTACGTAGAGAGATTGCTCGTTTGGCCCTTCATCAATTGGTCACCGATGGGCGTATTCACCCTGCGCGTATTGAAGAAGTTGTAGAAAAAGTAAAGAAACAAATAGAAGACGAAATTGTAGAAATAGGTAAACGTACAACCATTGATCTTGGCATTCATGGATTGCATCCAGAATTGATAAGGATGGTTGGTCGTATGAAATATCGTTCTTCTTACGGTCAGAATTTATTACAACACTCGCGCGAGGTTGCTAATTTATGTGCTACCATGGCAGCTGAATTAGGCCTAAACGTAAAAGTTGCCAAACGTGCAGGTTTGTTACACGATATTGGTAAAGTGCCTGACGATCAACCAGAGGTGCCACACGCTATCTTAGGTATGCAACTTGCTGAGAAGTATAAGGAAAAACCGGAGGTGTGTAATGCGATTGGTGCTCACCATGATGAAATAGAAATGACAACATTAATCTCTCCGATTGTTCAGGTATGTGACGCCATTAGTGGTGCTCGTCCTGGTGCAAGACGCGAGGTGGTTGAGCAATATATTAAACGATTAAAGGATTTGGAAGCACTTGCGCTTTCGTACCCAGGTGTTGATAAAACGTATGCTATTCAAGCTGGACGTGAATTAAGAGTTCTCGTATCAAGTGATAAGGTAACCGACAAAGACGCAGAAGCATTGTCATTTGATATTTCCCAACGAATACAAACCGAAATGACTTATCCTGGTCAAGTGAAGGTAACGGTTATTCGAGAGACGCGTGCAGTGAATTATGCTAAATAGAGATTTATAATTCTAAATAAATTTGAGTAAGCACCGTATTATTATAGAACCAGGTACTGAAAACAGTAACTATTGGAAAGACCTCTGGAATTACCGGGGGCTTTTCTATTTTTTGGCTTGGCGTGATATTTTAGTTAGGTACAAGCAAACCGTCATTGGGGTGCTTTGGAGTGTTCTCCGTCCTTTAATCACCATCGTTGTTTTTACGGTGGTGTTCAACAAACTTGGCAACTTTTCTTCCGAAGCAGGTGTGCCTTATGCCATCATGGTTTGTGCTGGAATGCTTCCTTGGCAATTTTTCTCCAATGCATTTAGCGAATCTGCTGGGTCATTAGTTGCAAATTCAAACTTGCTTACTAAGGTTTATTTCCCTCGATTGATTGTCCCTGCTTCATCCATTATTGTTAGTTTTATTGATTTTCTAATTTCTTTTGTCATTCTTATTGTCCTTTTCTTTTGGTATCATTTTATACCCGATTACCGAATTCTTTTTCTTCCGCTATTTTTAATCTTGGCTACCGTTACAGCTATGGGGACTGGTCTTTTCATCGCAGCGCTCAATGTGAAGTATCGCGATTTTAGATATGTGGTTCCCTTCATCATTCAATTTGGCTTATACATATCTCCAATTGGTTTTAGTAGTAGTGTTATTTACAACAAAGATATTCCTCAGTTTTTGAAATACCTTTATGCACTCAATCCTATGGTGGGTGTTATTGATGGATTTCGTTGGTGTATTTTAGGTGGAAGCACTCCTCTTCATCTTAACGAATTTATAGCATCCATTGTGGTTAGTGTATTGTCCTTATTCCTTGGAATATGGTACTTCAGAAAGATGGAGAAGTCTTTTGCTGATGTTATTTAAACATTCAAACAATCGACATTCTTAAATCACTATCCTGATAGATAAATTAATCACCCTTCCTTCTACAGGCCCCCAAACGGGCATAAAAACAGGCGTTTTAGTGGTGCCTGCTATTAAAGGTGAGTATTGCGACTGTCGGGTGTCGAGTACATTTTCGCAATTCAAAACGATTCCTACTCGGTTAAACTTTCGTTCCACCATCAAGGCCATAAACCAGATATCTTTTACTTTTTTATTGTTATAAATATATTGGTTGGCTGTGTTTGACGACTCAATACCCATTCTCCATTTTTCTTCTATTTTATAAGCCAATGTAGCCGAAAACTTATCCTTCGGATTGAATGGCATATTATAAGTAGCGGCATCATAGTTTTGTGTTGCTTCCGTATGGTTATATCCCAAATACAATTCCAACTCTTCATAAGCAAAGCGGATATAGGTATCCGTACCGTAACTATTCACCACAAAGTTTCCATTTCGTGCCGTTACCATTGCTCCCGAAGTATCAATTACCACAGGGTGGGTGATATTAGAATAATAAAATGCTTGATTGATTTGAATACTCAGTTTTTCAAAAATAACCGTGTGATAATTTATATCGGCATTAACTCCATACGAGTTTTCTGACTGAATGGTATTCGGCAATGAACTCAAATTTGGCGAAGGATCGGCAATATCAAAAAGGTTGGGCGTTTTGTACCCGCTTCCCACCGCAAGCCTTACGCTAAACTTATTGGTGGGTTTATAAAACAACGAAACTCTGGGCAGGAAAAAATTGCCGAATGTATTATGAACATCATAACGAACACCCAGCTGAAACGACAGCTTCTTAAAAGCCTGCCAGTCGTCCTGAACAAAACTTCCCACAGTGTAATAATTGTAATTAGAAAACAGAGGAGCATTGCAATTGCTCAACATAAAGTTTTCGGAAATGAGATTAAGACCTACAATGATGTTATGGTTTTTAATCTTCAGCGCATCATTCAGCTCACTGTAGCTCGAATACTGAGTACCGTTAAACACGAAACCGGAGTAGTTAATATCTCTCTTAAACGAACTGCCAGCTGTTTTAAACGTCAAGTTATTCTTTTCCGAAAACTGATGATTAAACACCAAATCAGCTGTATTTCTAAATATTTTTTCCTTTTGCAAAAAAGGATGTGCCGTATCTGCTCCATGCTGTACCGCTGCGATGTCGCCACCTGTGCTATTATTGTAATTTGACGAAAGCCCAACAACCAGGTCAGTTCGTTTGTTGATATAAAAAAACAATCGGGGATTAACCATGTAGTTTTCGTTGGCAGGTACTTCTGTAAACCCATCTCCGTTTATATCCACCGCTTGTTTTACATTTGCTCCGGCAAACAAAGTAGCACCCATTTTTCCTTTTTTGCCCGATGCAAATGCATTAAAATTGGCTTCTTTCAACGTAGTTGCATTTAGCGAAAGGGTAGCATTGGGAGTATCTACAGGTGTTTTTGAAATAAAATTAATCAATCCGCCTATGGCTCCGCCACCATATAAAGTAGAAGCCGAACCTTTTATTATCTCTACTTGTTTCAGGTTAAGGGGCGGGATAGACAACACTCCCAAACTTCCCGAAAACCCACCATACAGCGGCAAGCCATCTCGCATTATTTGTGTGTATTTCGAATCCTGCCCTTGCATACGAATGGCATCATTACCGTTTATCTGATTGGTGCGTTGTATGGTAATGATGGACAAATCGCCTAAAATACTGGATACATTGCCTGGCACAAGCGTGCTTTCTTCGTCCATTTCTTCTTGTCCGAGTACTTCCACTTTGGTAGGAAGATCATCAATACGCGAATTGGTGCGCATGGTACTCACGATTATTTCTTCTAACTCATTTTCGGCATTTACAAGGTTAATCAACAATGGTGCAGTGGAAGCAATAGGGAAATCGAAACTACGAATGGTTTTTTTGTACCCCATCAAGCTGAATACCAAGCGTTGTTTTCCATTCGGAATATTGTTTAATACCACGTTTCCGTTGGCATCAGAGCTTGCACCTATGGTTGTGTTTTCGATGCTCACTACCACACCAACCAAAGCTTCGTGTGTGAGGCTATCTTGTAGTTTGGCTTTAAATGTGTTTTGTGCCGAGGTAAATAGGGAGGCGAACACAAAACAAAATGAAAGAAGGGTATTGCGTTTCAAAATGGGTGAGTGATAGATGTGATAAATTTAATGCCAACAAGAAAGGGCATACCTCATTGGCATGCCCTCTGTTATATATTGATTAGTCTTTCGATTCTTTTAAAAACTTTCCATTCGCATCAAACAGAACATCCATTTTTTCGATTTCCGCTTCGTAAGTTACCTCTCCGGCAGCACCTACTATACGCGAAGCTTCTTTAATCTTTTTTCCTACATATTTGCTAGCGCAATAATCCAAAACTGTTTTTGGCAATTCGCTCACCTTTATTTCCGTTTCTGTTTCCAGCACCGTGCCTTTAGGGTCTATTACCAGCGTCATTTCTGCTTTTTTATAATCAAACTCCACTTCATAATTACCATTCTCTTTTATCCAACCTCCTGCCTTTGTGCCAGGATATTGTTTTGCAAACGCAGCTTTTACTTCCGTTGGCACTTCCGCTTCTTTTACTTTTTGTGCCTGAGCATAGCTAAAACTTGCTATTGCCAAAACCATTACCATTAATTTCTTCATATTTTTTCCTACTAGTTTCGGCAAAGCTACCATATATATTAATGCACTTTCCAAAAAGAGACGAATACCTAAAGAATCAATGTGGAAGTATCTTTCTTTGGCTTGATTATTTCTATTTTCACAATAGATTTTGTTAAGAGAGTTCGGTCTTATTGTATAAATTCTGAATACCTTCCGGTTTTTTTCCAAAAGTGTCCTGTGATGGAGTAAAAGTATCCTGTGATGGAGTAAAAGTGTCCAGTGTTGGAACAAAAGTATCCTGTGATGGAGCAAAAGTGTCCTGTGTTGGAACAAAAGTATCCTGTGATGGAGCAAAAGTGTCCTCTGTTGGGACAAAAGTGTCCTGTGTTGGAGCAAAAGTATTCACTTTTGGAACAAAAGTATTCGCTGTTGGGACAAAAGTGTCCTGTGTTGGAGCAAAAGTGTCCAGTGTTGGAACAAAAGTATTCGCTGTTGGAGTAAAAGTGTCCTATGTTGGAGCAAAAGTACTCACTTTTGCTAAAATGCCATTTGGTTTTGTTCGAATTATAATAAGTCGAGGTATACTTAAATATATGTAAACTCGTTTTTGTCAAACTTTTGACTAAATGTTAGTTAAAAGTAGCTAGCTTAGGTTTGGTTTCGAGTTTACTCGCCATACTTTACCATTATACAACAAAAAGCTATTCGAGCAGTTTCAGAATATCATCGTAAGCGGCTTCATCGCTAGGGCGTTTGGCATTGATGTCGATAATGTTTCCCTTTTTGTCAATAAGCATATATCGCGGAATGGAGTTTATTTGAAAATATTTTACAATCTCGCTGCTCCAATCACCTGGTACCAAACCGTTTTTCATCTCGCCAAGCCCGTTTTGCTCGATGGCTTTTTTCCAAATTTCTTCGGTTTTGTCGATAGAGATATAAAGGAAAACAAGGTTTTTCAATTGTTTTGGAGTGAACTTTTTGTGTAATTCTTTCGAAAAGGGGAATTGCTGCCTACAAGGACCGCACCAACTAGCCCAAAAATCGACATACACCACTTTGCCTTTTAAATCGTCAAAGGTAAAGTACTTACCATCGGTACCCATTATTTTAACAGCCGAAGTAGCACTACTTGCAGGCACATCAGCTTTTTTTGCCAGCGCTTCTTTGTTGTTGATTTGTTTTTCGCATTTGGTTTTCAGCAAACGAGTGTATTCTCCTTTTTTCTCGTTGAAAGAAAGCATCTCATAAATATGTTTAGCAGTAAAAGGTGAAACATTAGCCACATTGTCGTTGAGGTAATTGGCAATAAAATAAGCGTTAGCACGGCCAATGATGGTTTGGTTGGTGAATGCCATTTTCTTTTCCATCGAAACAGAATTGTCGGTAAACTTGTTGAATCCATTAGCTTTCGAAGTATTGTAGATAATGTAATAATTCAGAAAGTTTCGATATTGTTCGCAGTTGAGGGCATCGTCATTGTTGGCAATTGCAGGTGTTATCTCTTCCAAAAGTAGACTTGGTATTGGAGTTACAGTAAGTCCTTTGTTATCGTTGGCATTGATGATGGCGAAGGCCTGCAATTGATAATAATAATTGTATTTAATCATGTTAGCAACATAAGCATTGAAGGCAGCGGAAAAGGAAGCTTTGTCTTTATAACTGTTGAAGAACTCAAGTTGTTTTTTTCGTTGTTTGAACAAGTTGTTTTCGAATGCGTCTATTCCTGTGCTCAGCATCGATTGTTTAATAAGGTCTTTGTCGAAATCGGACTTAAACGATTTGAAAAAAGCAATCAGAAAACTGTTGTGTACATTGCCTGTGCCTTCTATTTTTATGGCTTTATAAAGCGAGTCGTAATCAATGGTGAGTTTTAAATTGTCGTTGGGTTCAAGCCAAAAGTTTACCGACTGCTTGTTGTACATAAACTCAGCAAGGGTAGGTTGGTCAATGTTCAATTTAAATTGACACTCGTTTTCTACCAAAGCATGTTTCGTCAACGGGTCGAAATCGCGGATATGAAACTTGTCAACACGGATACTACACGAATCGGCAGCAGCCAAGTTGAAATGACAAAATATGTTGACGTTTTGAGCAAACGCAAGCTGATGGAGGAGAATAGCAAGTATGCAAATTTGTTTTTTCATTGTTTTTTATTTCGAACAAACATAAGAACTTTAATTGAAATTTAAGAACAGAAAAACAGGGCTGAAAACTTTTGCAATTAAATCCCGATTCGATTAAAGTTTTTACTTATTTTCGGTGAATTAATTTTAGCGACTTTTATGGACGACTTGAACAAAACAAAACCTTCGGCATTAATAACATTAATTTCAGTGTTTTTTTTCTGGGGTTTTGTAGCAGCAAGCAATGATATTCTGATTCCAGTGTTTAAAGAAAAACTGAATCTTGAACAATGGCAAGCACAGCTGATTTCGGTAGCTTTTTATGTTGCCTACACCGTTGGTTCCCTTATTTATTATTTTATTTCGAAAACATCTGGAGGTGATATCCTCAACAGGATAGGATATAAAAACGGCATTGCCTTGGGCTTAATCATATCGGCTATCGGTACCTTGTTGTTTTATCCTGCAGCTCAAACTGCATCGTTTGGTTTAATGATATCCGGATTGTTTGTCGTAGGTTTAGGATTTTCGTTGCAACAAACTGCGGCTAATCCGTTGGCTATTGTGATGGGTGACCCACGAAAAGGTTCGCAACGTTTGAGCTTGGCAGGAGGTATTAATAATGTAGGCACCACCATAGGTCCCATCTTAATTAGTTTTGCTATTTTCGGAACCATTGCTGCGGGGAGTAAATCGGTAGCAAGTATCGAGAGTATAAAAACTCCTTACCTTATTCTTGGTGCAGCCTTCATCGTGGTAGCCGTTATATTCAAATTCTCTTCCATACCAAACAAAATACACTCGGTAAACGATGATGAGAAATCGGAAATACCTGTGGTGGCCGAGCGTTCAAGTGCGTTGAAATATCCTCAATTGTTACTGGGAATGATTGGGATATTTGTATATGTTGGTGTGGAAGTATCTACAGCAAGTAATCTTCCTGAATTCATGAAGCAACATGCTAATACCAATACCGACCAAGTAGCGCCTTTTGTTTCTTTGTTTTGGGCAAGTTTGATGATTGGTCGTTGGACATCATCCGTAGGAGCATTCAACTTAAATGGAGGAGTGAAAGCAGTTTTGAATTTTCTCATGCCTTATATTGCATTTGGAGTTTTCTTATTGGTCAACAAAATCGCGAACCACGATTTAACTCCGTTTTATGTTTACGTATTTGTAATTCTTGTTTTGATAGTAGCCAATATTATGAGCAAAGGAAATCCGGCAAGACAATTACTCATTTTCTCAGCCTGCGGTATCACGGCATTGTTCGTAGGGATGTTTGCCAGTGGCATGGTGAGTGTATATGCATTCATTAGTGTCGGTTTATTTTGTTCTACCCTTTGGCCATGTATTTTTACTTTGGCAATCGCAGGATTGGGCAAACATACCAATGAAGGCTCGAGTTTTTTAATCATGATGATTATGGGTGGTGGATTGATAAGTTGGTTTCAAGGAGCACTAGCTTCTAGCAATTTATTAGGCATCCAATGGAGTTATTTAGTAGGAGTAGCTTGTTTTGCTTACCTTGCATTCTATGCCTGGCGAGTAGGAGCTATCTTAAAATCACAAGGAATAGATTATGATGCAACAATTGGTAGCGGGCATTGATATTGGTGGAACGAATACTAGTTTTGGCTTAGTGAATGCTAACGGAGAACTGGTTTTCAAGGAGAGTGTGCCTACCGAGCATTTTCCTATACCCGAAGATTTGGTGGCTGTGGTGTGTGAACACATCAAGAGGGCTGTATTGTCATTCCAAAACTTTGAATTGCTTGGCGCAGGCATAGGGGCTCCTAACGGAAATTATTTTAAGGGAACCGTTGAATTTGCTCCCAATTTAAAATGGTATGGCATTATTCCGTTGGCAAAATTGTTTGAAGAACGATTAGGAGTCAAAACCTCATTAACCAACGATGCCAATGCAGCCGCAATTGGAGAGATGATGTTTGGCGCTGCCAAAGGAATGAAAGATTTTATCTTTATTACCCTTGGAACTGGTTTAGGTAGCGGAATTGTCTCGAATGGTGAATTGGTTTATGGTCATGATAGCTTTGCTGGTGAACTTGGACATGTAATTATGTTTCCAGATGGTCGGCAATGTGGATGCGGAAGAAAAGGCTGTTTAGAGACCTATTGTTCGGCCACCGGAATAAAACGAACCTATTCCGATTTGCTCATGAGTCATCATGAAAAAATGGAAACTAACGAAAAAATGACCGATGCAAAATTTGTATTCGATAAAGCGATGAATGGTGACCGGTATGCAATAGAAGCATTTAATTATACTGGTGATATTTTAGGTTTAGCATTGGCAAATAGTGTAGCTTATACTAGCCCAGAAGCCATTTTCTTGTTTGGTGGTTTGGCGCTATCAGGAGATTTTATTTTCAAACCTGCCATTGAAAGTTTTGAAAATAATTTATTGAATATTTATAAAAACAAAATAAAAATATTACCTTCTAAATTGAAAGAGAACGATGCAGCATTGCTTGGTGCCGCCTCATTGATTTGGAAAAATTTGAATTGAAATGAATAGTTTGAAACATAGATTAGGATTTGTTATATGTATTTTAATTTCGTGTATCTCTTTCGCACAGAGACCTGACGATGCGTCAGAAAAGCTGTTGCCCTTAATTCCGATGCCAAAAGAACTCAAGGTTTCGAGTGATGAATTCACGATGAGCAATAAAACCAAAATAGTTTTATCAAACGAAAAGTTTCGACCAGAAATAAAATATTTTAACGAGTATTTGAAAAAGAACTATGGATTCGAATTACCCATTATTTCGGAAATGCCCACTGATGGTAATTACTTGATGATCACTCAACCTGACTTTGACGCTGGTTTTGTCGAGAAATATGATTTGACGATGAATCAAAATCAGATTTTGATTGTGGCTGAAGGAAATGCTGGTCTGTTTTATGGATTGCAAACACTTATTCAACTTTTGCCACTCGAAAAAGCAAATGAACTTAAGTTACCTTGCGCCCAAATAAGAGATTCTCCAAGGTTTCAATGGAGAGGTATGCATTTGGATTGCAGTAGACATTTTTTTACAAAAGCAGAAGTAAAAACATATATCGACTATCTAACACTATATAAATTTAATGTTTTTCATTGGCATTTGGTAGATGACCAAGGTTGGCGAATTGAAATTAAGAAATACCCATTACTCACCTCCATCGGTTCGAAGCGCAAGGAGACTATTGTAGGAAAGCCTAAATGGGATAAAGATGGAAAACCTTCGAAAGATGATAAATATGATGCCACGCCTTATGGAGGGTATTATACGCAAGAAGACATTAAAGAAGTTGTTGTATATGCTATGGCTAGGCACATTACAGTTGTTCCAGAAATAGAAATGCCTGGTCATTCTCTAGCTGCTTTAGCAGCATACCCTCAATATTCATGTACAGGTGGCCCTTTTGAAACCTATACCAAATGGGGTGTTTCGGATGATGTCTATTGTGCAGGCAATGATTCTACGTTTTTCTTTCTTCAAAATATTTTATCCGAAGTAGTAGAATTGTTTCCTGGAAACTATGTTCACATAGGTGGCGATGAGTGTTTGAAAGATCGTTGGAATGCATGTGCTAAATGTAAGAAGCGAATTGTTGATGAGAAGCTAAAAGACGAAAACGAGTTGCAAAGTTATTTTGTGACTAGAATTGAAAAGTACTTGAATTCGAAAGGAAAACAAATGATAGGTTGGGATGAAATATTAGATGGCGGACTTGCGCCAAATGCAGCTGTAATGAGTTGGAGGGGCACTAAAGGAGGAATAGTTGCAGCGAGGGAGAAACACAAAGTGGTAATGACCCCAGGCAATCCTTGTTACTTTGATCACTACCAATCTAAGGATAAAGTAAAAGAGCCACTCGCTATTGGAGGTTTTAATCCTTTAGATTCAGTATACGCTTATAATCCATTGCCAAAGGTTTTGACTCCCGAAGAGGCGAACTTTGTATTAGGTGCTCAAGGAAACGTTTGGACGGAGTACATCACTGATTTTTCTAAAGTGCAATATATGTCTATGCCACGAATGGCAGCCCTGTCAGAAGCACTTTGGACCCCTATTGAAAGAAAAAATTATAAGAATTTTGTTATGCGATTGAAATTGCATTCCAAAACATTAGATAAAATGAATGTGAATTATGCAAGACATTTTTTAACTCAGAAGTAATAGTTGAATTGAATGGCGAACAGAAGGAATTTCATAAAGACATCAGCATTTGCAGCAGTTGCTGCGGTTACAAACATACCTGAGTCGAAAGCATCATCACCAAAAAGTAAATCAAGTGTTGTGAAACCAATAGTGGTGAGTACATGGAAATTTGGAATAAAGGCGAATGAAGCAGCATGGGAAATTTTGAAAAATAAAGGAAAAGCTCTAGATGCTGTTGAAGCCGGTGTAATGGTTCCCGAAAACAGCCTGCTTGAGCGAAGCGTTGGTTTAGGTGGCCGACCAGATAGAGATGGGCACGTTACCTTGGATGCTTGTATAATGGATGAGTTATCGAATATTGGTGCTGTAGCTTGTTTGGAATATATCAAACATCCGATCTCAGTAGCGCGTGCGGTGATGGAGAAAACTCCACATGTAATGTTGGTGGGCGAAGGAGCGCTTCAGTTTGCTTTGTCACAGGGGTTTCCAAAAGAAACAGGTGTGGTTGAAGAGTCACAAAATGAATGGAAAGAATGGTTGAAAACAAGTAATTATAAACCTGTTGTGAATATTGAAAATCATGATACAATTGGGATGATTGCAATGGATGCTCGTGGAAACCTTTCAGGTGCATGCACAACAAGCGGTATGGCTTATAAAATGCATGGTAGAGTTGGCGATTCGCCAATAATAGGAGCAGGTTTGTACGTAGATAACGAAATAGGCGCTTCTACAGCAACTGGACATGGCGAGGAAGTTATCAGGATTGCAGGTAGTCATTTGGTGGTTGAACTTATGCGGCAAGGAAGAACTCCTGAAATGGCATGCAAGGAAGCTGTCGAGAGAGTTGTCAAATTAATGAAAATAAGAAATAAAGATTTAAAAGATATTCAAGTTGGTTTTATCGCATTAAACAAGAACGGTGAACATGGAGCTTATTGTGTTCAAACAGGTTTTAACTATGCTGTTCATGATAATGAAGGTAATCGACTATTGGATGCAAATTCACACGTTAAGTAAATATAGTATAATAATTAAAATTAAAGAAAAATGAAACTTGAAATTGCTTGTTTTAGTTTAGAATCAGCCTTGATAGCTCATGAGAATCTAGCTGATAGAATTGAATTATGTTCTGACATTAAGTCTGGCGGATTAACACCCGATTATCAAATGGCTAAAAGTTCAAGAACGAAAATTAGTTGTGATCTATACATGATGATCCGACCTAGGTCTGGGGATTTTGTCTACACCGCAAAGGAATTCGAACAAATGAAAAAAGATATCCAGTTTTTCAAAAAGATAGAAGCGGACGGATTTGTGTTCGGTATTTTGAATAAAGATGGAACAGTTAATATATCTCAAAATAAAAGGTTGGTGAGTTTGGCCGCACCGCTTCCATGCACATTTCACCGAGCTTTTGATTCCACACCTAATCCTCAGAAAGCCTTAGCAGATATTATTAGTTGTGGTTTTAGCACCGTTCTAACTTCAGGCCAAGCGAAAACAGCTTTACAAGGAGTTGAATTGATTTCGAAATTAGCTTCAATTGCAAAAAAGAAAATTACTGTGATGCCAGGAGGAGGAGTACGGTCAAATAACATAGCTTCGATTGTTCAAAAGGTGTCTACTACATACTGTCATTCATCTGCTATTGTCAATGAGTCAAATTTACCAAGTATTAAAGAAATCCAATTGCTAAGAAAAAATATGCGTGAATAAGAAGCAAATGCGTTCACTGTTTTTGCTTCTGTTGTTTCCTGTATGTTTATTTTCTCAATCCTCAGAGATTTCTCTTTCGCATTACCAATGGAATTTTCGAAAGAAAGGTGATGTAGTATGGTTGCCTGCAACTGTTCCTGGTGCAGTACATACCGATTTATTCAAGAATAAAAAAATACCTGATCCATTTTATGGGGATAATGAAAAGAAACTTCAGTGGATAGAGGAAGAAGATTGGAATTATCAAACCTCATTTAACGTTACTCAAGAGGAGTTATCAAATCAACATGTCGAGTTGAGATTTGACGGGTTAGATACCTATTCGGAAATTTATCTCAACGATTCGTTGATATTGACTACGGATAATATGTTTCGTCAATGGACTGTCGATGTAAAAAGATTTCTAAAGAGTGGAGAAAATAATTTGGCTTTAATATTTTTCTCTGCGAGTAAATTTGGAAAGAAAGAAGCCGCAAAGTTGAGTTATACACTGCCTGGTGATGAAAAGGTATTTACAAGGAAGGCGCAGTATCAATATGGTTGGGATTGGGGTCCAAGGTATGTGACTTGTGGGATTTACAAGGATGTGAAGCTAATTTTATGGAATACTGCAAAGATTGAAAACATTGAGAGCATTCAAAAAAAACTTACAGAATCGAAAGCTGAGTTAGAGTTTAACTGTGAAATCAGTTCGGATTTAGATACCAATTTCATTTTATCCGTTGTTCGTTATTCGCCTGAATTAAGTGAAACTGGAATAGCTTCTGTTTCTCACCACACTGTTCACTTAAAAAAGGGAATTAATTACTGCTCAATAGTGAATTCCATTGATAATCCACAAAGATGGTGGTGTAATGGATTAGGAAAATCTTCGTTATATCCTTTCTCTATTCAACTTTATTACCAGAAAAAAGAAATAGATTCTAAATCAGTTAAGGTTGGCTTGCGAACACTGGAATTGGTGCAAGATAAAGATAGTATCGGAAAGTCATTCTGTTTTAAATTGAATGGAGTGCCTGTTTTTATGAAGGGTGCTAATTATATTCCTCCTGACAATTTTTTACCTCGAGTTACAAAATCTGATTATCAAACGATTGTTCAAAATGCAGTGGATGCTAACATGAATATGTTGCGAGTTTGGGGAGGAGGAGTGTATGCTGATGATGAATTTTACAATGCATGTGATGAAAAAGGAATTTTGATTTGGCAAGATTTTATGTTTGCTTGTGCCATGTATCCTGGTGATGAACACTTCGTTCTGAATGTATCAGAAGAAATAAAACAACAAGTTGTACGATTAAGAAATCATACAAGTATCGCTCTATGGTGTGGCAACAATGAGGTAGACGAAGGATGGAAAAATTGGGGATGGCAGAAACAATATCATTATTCAAAATCAGACTCGATTTCTATTTGGAAAGATTATACTAATCTCTTTCAAAAAACCATACCTGAAATAGTGAAGAAATACGATTCGCAAAGAAATTATTGGCAATCATCACCAAGTATTGGGTGGGGACATAAAGAAAGTTTACAACAGGGAGATTCTCACTATTGGGGAGTTTGGTGGGGAATGGAATCTTTTGATGTATACAAAGAAAAGGTTGGAAGATTTATGAGTGAGTATGGGTTTCAAGGAATGCCTTCACTCAATTGTCTTATGACTTCAGGTGTAATTCAACGCCCTTCTGATAGGATCAATTTCAACGACTCAATAACTAGGTATTACGAAATATATGACACCACTAACTTAAAGGCGCATCAAAAGCATCCGACTGGATACAAAACCATCACAACATATATGGAGCGTGATTATAAAGTACCCAAGCGGTTCGAAAACTATGTATATGTTTCTCAAATTTTGCAGGCTGAAGGAATGAAAACCGCAATTGAAGCACATCGCAGAGCGAAACCTTATTGTATGGGAACTTTGTATTGGCAATTAAATGATTGTTGGCCGGTTACCTCTTGGAGTAGTGTTGACTATACGGGGAGTTGGAAAGCTTTGCATTATCAGGCTAAACGGAGTTATGATAATATTTTAATTTCCTTTATAGAAGAGAAAGATAAATATGCGGTTTACATTGTGAATGATAACTTGCTAAACGAAGAAGGAAGTTTGGAAGTTCAATTAGTTGATTTTAATGGATCGGTAAAATGGAATAAATCACAGAAAGTATTCATTAAGCAAAATAGTAGTTCTAGTTATTTTGTGATTGATAAATCGGAACTTATAAATTTAGATATAAGAAGTCTTCAGCTACTAGTAAGGCTCAAATTGAATGGTGTTTCAGAAGCAAAATTCGAAACTTACTGTTTCGTGAAACCGAAAGACATGGAATTGCACAAAGCTAATTTCAAAATGACAGCAATTGGTAATAATAAATTTGAGCTTACAACTGATAAATTTGCGAAGATGGTATATATTGATGAGTTGGGCGGAAGGTTGAGTGATAATTATTTTGACCTTAGTCCTAATCAACAAAAAGTAATTACCATCATAAATGGTGAAGCAATTAAGGGAAAATGCAAGCAGTCTTTCGTTGGTAATTTGCCCCTAAACTTAGAGATAAAATCTTTGTTTGATACCATTGATAACTAATTCTTTTTGTGAGTTTTTCTCTTTCCTTTAAGCATAGTTTTGCTAATTAGCATAATTTAGCTATTTTTGCACCCCTTTTGAAAAAAGGTGTTGATTAATTTTCTTTTAATCAACGATTTATTTTAAACAAACAAAACAAATTAATATAATAAAAACAAGATGAACATCATTTATTTGGTACCCGCATTAGGGGTTTTAGGATTGATAGTAATGGCCATAAAGTCGGCATGGGTTAGTAAACAAGATGCAGGCGATAAAAACATGCAAGAGCTTGCAGGCTATATAGCAGATGGAGCTATGGCTTTTTTGAAAGCAGAATGGAAAGTGCTTAGCATTTTCGTTGTGTTTGCGGCTGCTTTGTTGGCATACTCTGGAACTATTCACGAAATTAATGGTAAACCTATTCATTCAAGTTGGATCATATGCCTTGCTTTCATAATAGGTGCTGTATTTTCGGCTACCGCTGGATATATAGGAATGAAGGTAGCTACAAAAGCAAATGTTCGTACTACACAAGCAGCTCGTACTAGTTTGAAACAAGCATTAAAGGTATCTTTTACAGGAGGCACGGTTATGGGGCTTGGTGTTGCTGGACTTGCTGTGTTAGGTTTAGGTGGTTTATTCATTGCATTCTTACAGTATTTTAGTGGAATGGGTACCGACACAGTGAAAACTGCAATAGAGGTATTAACAGGATTCTCGCTAGGTGCTGAGTCTATTGCATTATTTGCTAGAGTTGGTGGTGGTATTTATACAAAGGCTGCTGACGTTGGAGCCGATTTAGTTGGTAAAGTCGAAGCAGGTATTCCTGAAGATGACGTTCGTAACCCTGCTACTATCGCTGATAACGTAGGTGATAACGTAGGTGATGTGGCTGGTATGGGTGCCGATTTATTTGGTTCTTATGTGGCTACTATTCTTGCTACCATGGTATTGGGTCAAGAGATTATAGTAACTGATAATTATGGTGGATTATCACCAATTTTGCTACCAATGGTCATCTGTGGTTTAGGTATTGTTGCTTCTATCATCGGAACTTTCTTTGTTCGTATTAAGGATGAAAAATCAAGTGTACAAAATGCATTGAATTTGGGTAATTGGTCATCAATCATTATCATGATTATTGTTTCTTACTTTGTGGTGATGTTCATGTTACCTGCTCAATTGAGTTTGAGAGGATATGAATTTTCCAACATTAATGTATTTTACGCAATTGTTGTAGGTTCGATAGTAGGTGCCATCATGAGTGTGGTAACCGAATATTATACTGCAATGGGTAAGAAACCAGTATTGTCTATTATTCAACAATCATCAACCGGACATGCTACCAATATCATTGGTGGCTTATCAGTAGGTATGAAATCAACAGTGATACCTATTCTTACTTTAGCTGGTGGTATCATGGCTTCGTATCATTTTGCTGGATTGTATGGTGTGGCAATTGCTGCTGCGGGTATGATGAGTACAACAGCAATGCAATTAGCGATTGATGCTTTCGGACCGATTGCTGATAACGCTGGTGGAATTGCAGAGATGAGTCAATTGCCTCCTGAAGTGCGCGAACGTACTGATAATTTGGATGCAGTTGGTAATACTACTGCTGCCACTGGAAAAGGTTTTGCTATTGCATCTGCGGCATTAACTTCATTGGCATTATTTGCTGCGTTTGTTGGTATTGCAATGCCAGAGAATCAACATATTGATATTTATAAAGCAACTGTTCTTGCTGGTTTATTTGTTGGTGCTATGATTCCATTTATTTTCTCTGCATTGTGTATTCAAGCGGTTGGTAAAGCTGCTATGGACATGGTTCAGGAAGTGCGTAGACAATTCCGCGAGATTCCTGGTATCATGGAATACAAAGCAAAACCTGAATACGAAAAATGTGTTGCTATTTCTACAAAAGCATCTATTCGCGAAATGATGATGCCTGGAGCCATTGCATTAATTACTCCTGTTTTGGTTGGATTTATTTTCGGGCCTGAAGTATTGGGTGGTTTGTTAGCTGGTGTTACCGTATCGGGTGTGTTGATGGGAATTTTCCAAAGCAACGCTGGTGGTGCATGGGACAATGCAAAGAAATCGTTTGAGAAAGGTGTAATGATTAATGGTGAAATGTTCTATAAAAAATCAGAACCACACAAAGCTTCTGTAACAGGCGATACTGTTGGAGATCCTTTCAAAGATACTTCTGGACCATCAATGAATATCTTGATTAAATTAATGTCAATCGTATCGTTGGTTATTGCTCCTTACATTGCTGTTAATTCTTCGGAAGGAGGAATGGGAAGCGAGTGCAAGATGGGTATGAAAGAATGTGGCGAAGGAATGGAAATGACTTGCGACATGAGCAAATGCACTAAAATGACTGCTGAAGAGTGTGCTAACTATTGCGACTCGATGAAATGCTCACCTGAAGAAAAAGAAATGTGTGTGAAACATGCTGGTACTGCATTTTGTAACGAAGAGTGTATTACTAAATGTAAAGAAGCAGGAATTCCTTGCGACAATAAATGCGAAGGTAAATGTCACGAAGAGTGTGAGAAAAAAGGAAATACTGAATGTAAAAAAATGTGTTCGGCAGGCAGTTCGAAATGCGAAGGAATGGAGAAAGATTGCTGCAAAAAGAAAGCTGCTTCTTGTTCCGAAAAACACGAAGGTGCTTGTATGGAAGGCTGCACAATGGGCTGCAAAACAAAAGAAGAATGCATGAAGAGTTGCGGAAAAACTTGTGCTGATAAACACTAATCTTTAGTGCATCGTTAGTAATAAGTTTATTGATATACGAAAAGACCTCACAGAAATGTGGGGTCTTTTTATTTTCTTTTAGTACGTTTGTATGATGTTTGATGTAAATGAAAAATAGCGAATGCAAAAACTTTCTTTAGCCATAGTCTTTATATTGCTCGTTATCTGTATGTATTTTACAGCGAGCATTCGTTGGAAGGGCGAAAACAATGCTGCTTGGAAAGAGATAGTGAGCAGTGATGGCAAAGGCTATTATGCGTATTTGCCTGCAGTATTCATTTATCACGATTTCAATTTTACTTTTCTTGAGAATAAAAAATTAGTGCCCGATGGTTATGCTTCTTCCTTTCTAGTGCCGAATGGTAATCGAAAGGTGGATAAGTATTTCTGTGGTGTGGCTGTGTTGCAAGCACCATTCTTTATGATGGCTCAAGTCTATTGTAAGTTGAGTGGGTATGCTAATGATGGATACTCAATGCCTTTTCAGCTTTCGGTGAGCATAGCTGCATTGGCTTATCTGCTGCTTGGTTTGTGGTTTCTACGAAAATTATTACTCTCATTTTCTTTTCCTGAATGGGTCATCGCATGGGTGCTTGTACTCATATTATTTGGCACTAATTTGTTTTATTATGCATGCATAGCACCTTCTATGTCGCATGTGTATTCATTCGCCATGATGGCCATGTTTTTTTATTATTCAAAACGAATGTTTTCGGAAAGCCTTGCAAAGCTTATTATTCCTGTTGTTTCGTTGCTTGCTATCATCGCATTGATTCGTCCGAACAATATGATTGTTGTTTTGCTTTGGCCATTCTTTGCTGAGCATTCAAGCCGTTTTAGCACATTCGTAAAAGAAATGAAGAGTAAGACTAAACTCCTGCTTTATGCATGCATTGTGCCAATTCTATTGATTTGTATTCAACTCTTGCTATGGTATCAACAGACAGGTCATTGGGTAGTGTGGTCGTATAAAGGCGAAGGTTTTGATTTCGGACATGCACATTGGATGCAAAGTTTATTTGGTTTTCGAAAAGGTTTATTTGTATACACTCCTTTACTTCTACTGAGTTTATTGGGTTTTGTTCCTCTATACAAAAACAATAAATACCAATTCAAAAGTGTTGCAGTGTTTCTTTTTCTATTGTTTTACATTACTTCATCGTGGTGGAATTGGTATTTCGGTTCGAGTTTTGGTTTGCGCCCGTACATCGATTTTTATCCTTTGTTTGCTGTGTTGCTTGCTTTTGTTTTTGCTTCACTTCGCTCAAATGCACTAAAATCAATAGTTGTAGGGATAAGTGTTTTGTTGCTCATCATTAGTGGCATACAAACGTATCAATACATGCATTTCATTATTCATCCCGAAGACATGAATTTTGAAAAATATAAATATGTGTTTCTCAAGACAGACGACAAGTACCGTGGGGTGTTGGCGGGTACCAACGATGTGGTGTATGGTAAACTCAGCATGAACAAAGCCTTTTCATCATTCAATGATTTTGAACAAGAGAAGAATGGCTGGAACTCGGCTTCAATAGTGCGATGCAACGAACGCGATGCGAAACCGAGCAACATGTTGTTGTTGGATAATGAACACGAATTCGGTGCAACGTATCGTGTGGAACACGTGGATGATTTTATGAAACAACCTACCTACCTCAAGGTAAGCCTTAATAAACGCGAGAAAGAACCGAATGCGGGCGCTAATAGTTATTTAGTTATAGCTCTAGATTCAGCAGGAACGAAAACAAAGTATTGGAATGGAAATGTGCTGAACGACTTGCCATATGATGATTTTGACACTTGGCGTAATTTGCAATTCGAAATTTCTTTGCCTCCCATCCACTCTAAGAACGCTAACCTTAGCATCTATGTTTGGAATCCAAATAAAAAAAGATTTTATGTGGATGACATGAGGATTGAACTTTACAGTGTGGAGTAGGTGGATTTCTGCACTTCATTTTTTGCAATAATTTTCAATACAAAGCCTAACGAGGTAATCTCACAAGAACAGATGAGTGTCCTAAATGCCTTGGTGCACTGCGCACCAAGGCATTTTAGTTGTAGAAGTGTCTAGGTGCGCCACGCACCAACGCATTTTGGTTGCCGAAGTGTCTAGGTGCGGCACGCACCAACGCATTTTAGTTGCTGAAGTGTTTAGGTGCGGCACGCACCAATGCATTTTAATTGCCAAAGTGTCTTGGTGCGTCACGCAAATGGGTTTAATAACATCCTGAATGGTATAAAATGCAGATAAATAATACTTTACATGTTGTTTTCGATAGGTATTCGGACGACTTTTAAAAAAAATTACCCCAAAACTAAAAAACATATTATTTTTTTCAATAATTTTGGTGTCGGAAACTTTAAATGACATAAAATATGAAACTACACGTTCAATTTAGTCCCGACCTAGTGCCTCCAGCAGGCACTAAAAAAGTGGTCAGTAAATCTGGAATCCCTACCAAGGATATGGATTTTTTAGAAACAGCAAAAAAAGTGAAAGACACATGGCTTGCCACTCCAGGCTTCACACTCATCTGGACCAATTCTACCGATTTCGAAACATTGGTGAACGATTATGGAACCAATCTCTTGAGCCGTAAAAGCATTGGTGGCGCACGTCCTTCGCAAACTAAAACCCTCAAAAACCTTGATAAGTCGATTGATGATGCGGTGAAGAAAGTGAAAATTTACATCACTTCTAAATTTGAGGAAAATGCTGAGTCAGAATATTCACGCTACGGATTAGTGCACAAACGTCAACATTATGAATTTCCAAAAGATCATCAAACAAGGTTCAATGCTTTAGACATGATGATTGCAGCCATAGCTACTGATGGTTTTGGTGCAAAGCCTTTCGGCACTGCGTTTTGGACGGCCATGAAAATTGATTACAAAGCAGCCTTGAAAGCCGCATCCGATACTGATGGTTCGGTTTCGGGAAAAGTAGCTACCAAAACACAGCAAAAAGCAGAAATCAAAAAAGTGTTCAAAGCCTTACGGTCATTAATAGATGCGAATTATCCAACCACCTACAAGTCTATATATAGAGTTTGGGGATGGCAAAAAGAAGATTATTAAAAATAGAAAATTAGTAATTGCAACAACTAAAAAAGTCCTGTAACCGTACAGGACTTTTTTTATTATACATCATCACCAAGTGACCTCGAGAGGGTTCGAACCCCCATCTGCAGAACCGGAATCTGCCATTCTATCCAGTTGAACTACGAAGCCATTTTTATCGTTCGCAAAGATAGTTTTTTTTAGCAATCAAGCAGTAGTCTTTCAATCATGTACCTTACAAGAGATGAGCATGTTTCTGTAAACTAAAAAATAGTTGCAGCTGTTATCAATTCATTATCTTTACACAATAAAATCGAAAAAACATCGTTTTATAAACAGAAAAGAAATTCGTATTAAATGAAAAATATTGTTTTAGCACTCATCACATTTATTATAGCAAACTCCTGTGTGGCGCAAACGGTGCCCATTTTCAAATGGCAAGATCATCTTTCGTACCGCAGTGGAGTGTCGGTAACCGAGGGTGGTGGCAAGGTGTATTGCGCTACCAAAGGCGGAATATTTGTTTACAACAAAGGCGATAATTCGATGGAGCGACTCTCTAAAGTCAACGGCCTGTCGGATGTTGAAGCGGTGGTTGTTAATTATAATAAATACAACAACAAGGTGCTGATTGCTTACAAAAATGCAAACCTCGACATACTCACAGGTACAGCCATCACCAATTTGCCCGACATTAAAAACAAAAACATTGTAGGAAATAAATCCATCAACAGTGTTTACATGCTTAATCAATACGCTTACTTAGCTTGTGGTTTCGGCATTGTAGTGATTGATATGAATCGAATGGAAGTTTATGATACTTATTTTCTACTTACCCCATCAGGCGGTGCTTTGAACGTGAGAGACGTTACTTCGGACAATAATTATTTTTATGCAGCTACCGACAACGGTGTTTATCGCGCATCGGTCAACGCTCCCTCTTTGGCTGATTACAGTTCTTGGAGTCTCATTACCGGTGTTGTGAACGGAACATACAGTGGAACTATAAATGGGAAATACAATACCATAGTTTCATTCAATGGGAAAATATATGCTAATTTTTCAAAATATTTATACAGTAATTTTTTGTCGAATCCTCCAGTGGTTTATTACATCAACGATTCGGTGAAAGTGTTTGATGGTACATCATGGTCGAGCCCCTCGTTTATGCCTGCAACAGGCTATACCGCTCGCCAACTCGAGGTTTGCAATAATCATTTATTAGTAGTGTTGGATGGTCAAGTGAATGTATACGACACTGCTTTGCATTCCATTTATTATTTTGGTGGCGATCAGTTTTGTTTCAATGATAAATTACGAGCCGAAGCCGCTACTTTTGATAACAATGGAGGAACATGGTTTGCTGATGATAAATATGGATTACTTTCGTGGAGGCCATCCATCGGTTGCGAATCGCGTTACCCTAATGGTCCAGCCAACGAATTTGCAACCAACATGAGCACGGCAGGCGAGAACCTCCTCGTGGCACCTGGAGGAGTAAACGGTAGTTGGCAATCGCTTTACCTCACCGATGGAGTATTTTCTTACAACAATAATACATGGTCGGCCATAAGCGGCAATCATTCGCCTGTCATCAATTTGGATACAACGTTTGATATCATGAATGTCTTAATTGATACCAACGATACTCGACATGCATATGCGGCCACATGGGGAAGCGGTATTATTGAGTTTTATGATGGAGTACCCACTAAGCATTGGGATCGTTCAAATACCAATGGTGCCTTAATGGGTATAAATAGTGGAGGAAGTGGTCCTGTGTTGAACTATGGTATAGCGCTGGATGCAGCTAATAATTTATGGGTGAGTAGCACATTAGTCAACAAAGCCCTCGCTCGAAAAACATTTTCAGGAAGTTGGACAGGCATTGATTTCAGTGCAATACTAGGCAATTCAGGAGCAACACTCAGTCAGGTTTTAGTTGATAAGAATGATCAGAAATGGATGATAATAGCGCGTGGTGGGGGATTGATGGTGTATAAAGCAGGAACAACTGCAACCGCAAATTTATCAACCAACACTAAATTTTTATCAACCTCTAGCGGAAACGGTTTACTTCCAAGCACCGAAGTAGATTGCATTGCCGAAGATAAGAATGGTGAAATATGGATAGGCACTAACAAAGGAATTGCAGTGTTTTACTCTCCCGAAAATGTGTTTGTACCAGGAGCTAATTTTGATGCACAACAAATATTATTGGAACAAGATGGGCATGTGCAAATATTACTTTTAACTGAATTGGTTCAGGCCATTGCTGTGGATGATGCCAACAGAAAGTGGATTGGAACCACTAATTCGGGTGTGTTCTTAATGTCCGCTGATGGTACACAACAAATCTATCACTTCGATGCCGCTAACAGTCCATTGTTCAGTAACGATGTAAGAAGCATTGCCATCAATCATAAAACAGGCGAAGTGTATTTTGGAACTGCCAAAGGCATCATTTCATTCAGAGGAAGTTCAACAGAGGGCAATCAAGATTTTAGTCAAATGTATGCATTCCCAAATCCGGTAAAACCCAACTACGATGGCCCAATTGCGATTACAGGATTGATGGGTAACTCCACTGTAAAAATTACTGATGTAGTCGGAAACCTTGTTTTTCAAACCACTTCCGAAGGTGGACAAGCTTTGTGGTATGGAAAAAATTTCAAAGGCGAACGCGTGAGTACAGGTGTATACATGGTGTTTTGTACCAATACTGATGGTTCTCAAAAGGCAGTTACAAAGATTTTGTTCATCAATTGATGTAGCATAATTGTTACCTTTAATCAATCGCGTAGAATAAAGAAAGATATGTTGCACAAAACGCGTGGAATAATATTACACACCACCAGCTATTCCGAAAGTCAGTTGATTGCAAAGGTGTACACACTTCAGTTCGGACTACAATCATATATTATAAGTGGTATTCGCGGTAAAAAATCTAAAACCAAAGCTTCTGTTTTTCAGCCTTTATCTTTAGTGGATATGGTCGTTTCGCACACCGAGAAAGGAGGCCTTCAGCGAATATCAGAAATCAACAATGCTCATCCATATACCAGCATACCTTATATAGTTTCAAAAAGTTCAATCGTATTATTTCTAAACGAGATATTGTACAAAGCCCTAAACGAAGCGCATCCCGATGAAGATTTGTTTGAATTTATCCAAAACTCCCTTTTAATCCTTGACCTCAAAACCGATAGTTGCTCCAATTTTCACGTATATTTCATGGCTCAACTTACAAAGTACCTAGGGTTTTTTCCGCAAGGTGCGTTTTCGGATACTCATAATTTATTCGATCTAAAAAGTGGATGTTTCATCAATCAAATGCCTAATCATCCGCATTACCTTAACGATGACCAAAGCCAGTTGTTTTATACCATCCTAAGCCAAAGGTACGATACATTAAATCAACTAAGAATAAGTCAACAGCAGCGCAAACAGTTATTGCAGGCTCTAATAAGTTATTTTCAATTTCATATTCCAAGTTTTAAGGAAATAAACTCCTTGGAAGTTTTAGAAGAAGTTATTTCCTGAATTTTGCCAATTGAATAAAAAGGTTTACCTTTGGTGTCATATAAACCTTTAATCTTATTTAAATATGAAAAAACTTTACACATTACTTTTAATTAGTTCATTTGCTTTGGTTAGTTTTAATGCTAAAGCTTATCATCACTACATTACCGTTGGAGCATCAGGCAACACCTTTGCTCCTGCAGCCATCAATGTTATGGTTGGTGACACTGTTACTTGGGCTTTGGTTCAAGGTGCTTACAATGTTGTTAGTGGAGTAATACCTTCTTCTGCTGCCCCATTTGCTTCAGCTAACCCAATGTTAACATCTGCACCGTTCTCGTATACTATTCTTTATCCTGGACTGTATAACTACAATTGTTCATACTATGCTACAACGATGACAGGAACAATTAATGCAAGTGGTGCAGGAATTGCAAATCCTTCAATGAGCAGTATTACTTCGGCTTTCCCAAATCCATGTACTGATAAGTTGGTTTTTAAGTTCAATGGAATTGATAAGATTGTTCTTTATAATGTTATTGGAGAACAAGTAAAAGCTACAGAACTAGCTTCAAACGAAGGAACTCTTGAAATGAATCTTGAAGGAATGCCATCTGGATTATATTTCTACAGCACATTTAAAGAAGGAATTGTTTTTGAAACCAGAAAAGTGGTAAAAAAATAATTTAATTCCTCTTATTTAAAACGCCCCGATACTTTGTGTATCGGGGCGTTTTTGTTTTTATCTTTGAGCCATCCTACATGACACATAAATATTCAGCTTTTCGTAAATTATTTTTGAGAAGAGGATTCACTTTTCTTCTTCTTTTCTTCACCATTGTATCTTCAATTGCTCAAACTACCGTGGACGCAATGATGAAAGAAGGTAACGGTTTGCTGGGTCAAAAAAAGTATCAAGAAGCCTTACTTGTATTTGATAAAGTACTAAAGAGTTTTCCT
>CAIWDF010000062.1 GCA_903911435.1 uncultured Bacteroidota bacterium | reverse complement strand
CCAGTTACCTGTAAGTGTTAATGTGCCCGTGCCATCTATGCTTAACGTGGATCCACTAGCGATGGTGATGTGGTTGCACTCTGCTGCTCCACTTATTATTGGCATATGGGTTGCATATGATGGAATGACTACATTCGTTGTTGCTGTTGGCACGCCTCCACACCAGTTGATGGCATCAAACCAATCACTAGTGTTTCCATACCAAGTTCCTGCTTCTTGAACCGTAATGATTACTGACGATGAACTTGATGAACAAGGACTATTACTAATGGTCCATGATAGAACATAAGCTCCAGCTCCTCCATCGGGTGTAAATGTTGCTGATGGATCAGAAAGACTGCTTATCTGACTTAAGTTTGTACTCGGACCACTTACAATGCTCCAAAGACCACTTCCTACAATAGGTGTGTTCGCGGATAGATTTGAACCTGTAATACACATTGTTTGATTGCTACCTGCTGAAGCGCTAGTAGGTAAAGGTGTTACGGTGATAGTTCCTGTAGTGGTTATGTTTCCACATCCTCCTGTTAAAGTAACTGTATAATTTGAAGTTCCCGAAACACTTGGTGAACCACTTATGGTTACTGTGTTAGATGACCAAGAACCGGATACTCCTGTTGGTAATCCACTAAAGGTGGCAGCTGTAGCTCTCACTGTTGTATAAGTAATATTGGTAATTGAAGTATTGATACAAACGGTTTGCGCATTGGTACCATTCGCAGAGCTAAGTGTAATGGTATTGTCGGCTGTGACGGTAATCGTTCCAGTGGCGCTTACTGTTCCACAGCCTCCTGATAATGGAATGGTGTAGTTGAAAGTGCCTGAAGCGGTTGGCGTACCACTAATGGTAATCGTGTTACTTGCCCATGCTGCACTTACTCCAGTTGGCAATCCAGATGGAGTTCCAATACCCGTAGCTCTTGCAGTGGTATGAGTAATAGCTGCTAAAGCCGTATTGATACATAAGGTTGGAGTAGTTGAGGCTGTACTTACGGTTTGATTTGCAGTTACGGTGATGGTTCCTGTGGTCGTAATGTTTCCACAACCTCCCGTTAATGTAACCGTATAAGTTGACACACCTGAAACACTTGGCGTACCTGTAATCGTTACTATGTTCGAAGCCCAAGAACCGGATACTCCTGTTGGCAATCCACTAAAGGTGGCACCTGTAGCACGTACAGTGGTATAGGTAATATTGGTGATGGAAGTATTGATACAAACCGTTTGTGCATTGGTCCCGGTCGCGGAGCTAAGTGTCATGGTATTATTTGCTGTAGTAGTAATCGTTCCTGTGGTAGTAATGGTTCCACATCCTCCTGTTAATGTAACTGTGTAATTAGAAGTTCCCGCCACACTTGGCGAACCACTTATAGTGACAGCATTCGACACCCACGAACCAGTTACCCCAGTTGGTAATCCACTAAAGGTAGCGCCTGTAGCTCCGGTGGTGCTATAGGTAATGTTGGTGATGGCCGTATTGATACAAACCGTTTGCGCTGTTGTTCCAATCGCAGAAGTTCGTGTGATGGTCTTGTTTGGCGTAACGATGATTGTTCCAATTGCATTTGCCGTTCCACAACCTCCTGATAAAGGGATGCTGTAGCTGAACGTTCCTGATACCGTTGGGGTACCACTAATTAAAATGCTGTTACTTGCCCATGCTGCCGTTACTCCTGTTGGTAATCCTGTTGCAGTGCCTATTCCAGTTGCTCCTGTAGTGGCATGAGTAATGGATGTTAATGCTGTATTGATACATAATGTTGGAGCGCTTGAGGCTGCGCTAACAGTGTTGGCAGGAGTTACAGTTATAGTTCCTGTAGCGGTGCTCGTTCCACAACCTCCTGTTAATGTTACTGTATAGGTCGAAACTCCCGAAACACTTGGTGTACCAGTAATGGTTGCTGTATTCGATGACCAAGAACCTGTAACGCCTGTTGGTAATCCACTGAAAGATGCACCTGTTGCGCTTGTGGTGGTATAGGTAATGTCGGTGATTGGAGTATTGATACATACAGTTTGAGCAATGGTTCCAATCGCAGATGTAAGAGAGATGGCATTGTCGGGTGTGATGTTTAAGCTGGTGCTAGCGGTAGCAGCTATTCCATTTCCATCTTTTATGGAAACTGTATATGTGGTAGCTGTTGTGATTGCGGTAACAACAGGATTGGAAATGGATGCGCTACTTAAATAAGTAGAAGGCGACCAGCTATAAATTACCGAAGGGTCGGCTGTGGTACTCGTACCCAAATTAACCGTTGAACCTGAACAAACACTCACTCCACCACCGGTGATGCTCACCGAAGGATTAGCTCCGGTGATACCTGTAAAAGCAGAAACCTGTCCTGCTGTTAGCGTGGTTCCAGTTGCTGTAAGCGTATTGTTTCCTAAGGTAGCAAATTTCAACCATGGGTTTGATGATTGATTAAAAGTTCCATTTAATTGTGCTGACGAACTACTGGTTTCTGTTCCTGCAATATCTGCAGCTTTGTAAGTAGCAGAAATATTGGCCTGACAAGAAGTAATACCCGATTGACTGATGGACCAATAACGATTTAGGTAATTGGTAGCACTCGCATTATTCGGATGTTTAGCATTGCTCACCCTTACACTTAGATAAGCGCTAGTATAAGCACTTCCGGTATAAGTTAAAGTAATGGGCGAATATTCTGCAGTACCCGTATTATCACCAATTGGGAAAGTAAAAGCGCCATTGGCTGCAACCACTTTGCGAAGTTCGCCTCCGTTGCTCGACACAATCATATTGGAAGCAGACGGTGTGCCCAACACGGTGGAAGTAGCACCCAAGGTTAAATTAAATGCCCCCATATCGTGCACACCCGAAGTGAGTGTGAGGGTACCATTTACTGTAATGTTAGTGCCTAAATTCACACCAACGCTATTGTTCAAGATAAGGTTATTGAAGATGGTATTGCTGTTAACATTACTTCCAATAATCTCATGATTAGCGGTGCTTGCAAAAACGATGGTAGATGTTCCTGCATTAAAAGTCCCATTGTTTTCGAAAGTATTTCCACTCGAAGTGGTTGATTGTGTAAGAGTAAGTGAGGTTCCTGTACCTCCATTCAACACCGCATTCGAATCAATAGTAAGTGAATTGATGCTTGTGCTTGTAGGTAAAGTAGGGTCGAAAGTGGAAATATTAGCATCGGGGATAATCACGTCAGCAGCACTACCTGGTACCGCATGACCTACCCAATTTGCAGCTACTGTCCAATCGGTACTAAGAACACCTAACCAAGTGAATGTAGGAAGTGTTGAATTTTCGAATGCCCAATATTTCGTTCCAAAACTAGTGGAAGGAGCTAGATAGGTTAATGGCGTACTTGCCAATTCTACCCAATTATTTGTATTGTCCGAATTGGTATGTCCATGATCGTGAGAAGTTGAAGTACTGATATGGTAATCGTAAAGGTCTAATGTATTATCTGTATTGCCATTCAATTCGGAATGTAAATAATGTAACCTAAAAGTGGTGATGGTGGAGGCATCTCCTCCTGTAGTTTTAAAATCGTAATAACGATTCACCGCACCAGCGATGAAGGCATGACTAGCCGACAAAACTATTTTGGTGCTGATGGAACTTGGCAAAGTACCTGCGGTGATAATAACAGACGAGAATTGATTTCCGAAGGTATACGCTTGACCTGTAACAAAAACATGTGTCCGTTCCACTGTACCCGACACATCTCCCGTACCCGATGTGGTGGAAGACGAACCCATGAATAAGGCATAGGCTCCCATATCGAGAGCTCCTTGAGAAGCCGATGCATTAGCACCACTCAGATTTAAGATTCCATTTACAGTGATGTTTACTGATGATGTTCGGGTATCAGTGCTACCCAATGTAAGGTTGTTGAAAATAGTTGCTGTTGAACCTGCAATGGTTTGAGCACTTGAACCATTAAAATTAACCGTTCCCGAATTATGAGTAAAAGTGGCATTATTGGTGAATCCTCCAGAAATATTCATGGTACCCGATGTAGCAAGCATTGTTCCTGCGCTGATGGTAAGTGCATTCACCGAAACGGCATTAGCACCGAAGTTTAAGGTACCTGCACCTGCTTTGGTGAAGTTATAACTTGCTGCCGATAGGGTTCCTCCCATGGTAAGTGTACTGGCCGAAATCGTTACTTGTCGGTTGGCATTCATGGTGATGGCTCCTGTACCCAGATTCAATGTTTGTGGCACCGACCCAAGGTAAGTAAAGTCGCCATTTAAGGCCAAAGGATAACTCAATGTGGTGATAGCTGCTCCGGTAGTATTGTCTATCGTTCCTCCATTGATGGTGAATGTACCTGCTGCTGTTCCAAGTGCATTTGAACTGTTGATGTTCAGCGTACCTGCATTCAATGTTGCTCCTCCGGTGAAGGTATTGGTTCCCGATACGGTCCAAGTTCCTGTTCCATTTTTGGTGAGCGTACCTGCCTGTGTTCCTATTAATCCACTCTCTACTCCTACTCCAGTTCCTGTTAGTACTAGACCAAAATTATTTCCTCCAACAGCTCCTGACAAAGTCATGGTTCCTGTTCCCGAAGCATCAATGATGGCTCCTGTTCCTGTAAGGGTGATAACTCTGCTCGATGAATGTCCTGTTCCTGTATATTGCAGGGTTGCTGAAGCGGCAATGCTGATGGCTGCTGTTCCTGCTCCTGTACCCAACGAACTTGCGGTATTGGTATTGGCAATGGTATTTGCACTTAATATACCTGCATTGATGATTACTGCTCCTGTATAAGTATTAGCTGCCGACAGCACATGAGTTCCTGCTCCTGCTTTGGTTATTCCGAAGTTAGTTCCACTGACGATACCACTCATAGTAAGGTCGGTAGCCGTGGTTCCATCATCGGCCACTGTGCACGTACGGTTTCCTCCCAAAGCTACCGGACACGAAACCGAGGCTCCACTTGTTCCTGTTGCAGCATCGGTAACGTTCACATTTCCTGCAAGGGTTAGGGCTCCTGTTCCTGATATGATTGAGCCTGTAACGGCTCCACACTCTAAATTCACACTTGTGGGCGAACCTAAGGCGAATGTTGACAACGCCAAGGTAGCACCTGCATTCACGGTTAATGCTCCGGTAATGGTGGTAGCTGCTGCCAGGGTTTTGGTATTGCTTCCTGATGCAGTAAGATTTACATACCCAAAAGTTTGAATGGTTTGTGCTATGCTTCCATTGTAGTTAACCGTGCAACCTGCTGCAGTGGTTAAGGTACCTGTAGCACTTGTAAAAAATGCACCGCCAAGGTTCAACGTTCCTGCACCCGAGAAAGCAAAAGTAGCACTTCCTGTACTTGCTGTTTGAGTTACATCACCAGTAACATTCACTGTTCCTGTGGAAATAGTGATTTGGTGCCTACTGGTACCACCTCCAGCGGTAAAGGCAATACTTCCCGCATTCAAAGTTCCTGTTCCAACAATGATTTGGTTAAATCCTGTTCCTGACCTTGGAATGGTGATAGCTCCCGAAACAGTAACCGTTAAACCTGAACCGATGGTTAAGGACGTGGCGGTTGTAGCCGTAAAGGAAATGCTACCACAGGCTGCATTAACGGCAGTAACGGTAACGTTGAAACCTCTTTCAATGGTTACCACATCGCCTGCTACTGGTACCGAAGCGCCTGCAGTACCTCCCGATGTAGCTGCCCATGTGCTAGTAGCATTCCAGTTGCCCGAGGCTACCGAAAAACGATTGTTGACTCCAAAGCTCTGAACACTGAAAGCCGCAAGGCAAAACAATGCTATTCCTAATTTCATTACAAGTTGATACCTACTCGACTTGTTTTTGGGGTTGTGATTTTTTGCTCTTTTCATTTGTGTTTTTTGTTTGTGATTAAAAATGGTACCTCTACAGATACAAATTGGGTTAAAATTGTTATGGTTATTGGGTTCAATAGCTTTTTCTAGTGCTTCAAAACTAAGCACATTAGCAACACCACTCGAAAGTTTTTGTTAAACGTACCGAAGTGTGGGGTGAGATTTCAAAAAACATCGGTATAAAATTTCGGGTTTTCGGTTTTACTCTTATATAACATAGATTTAACATTTATTTAGTTTTTGTTTTTAGTCCGATTGAGGTTTCATTTAGGCTAATTTGAAATCACTATCCACCAAATTGCAGTTCCAGATTTCCAGCTTTTCTATCGAATATAATTCGGAAATAAAAAAAACATTTTGTATTTGAAGCAGTTTTAACCCGCCAGCAAGAGACACTCATTTTAGTTGTTGGTTGTTGGTTGTTAGTTGTTGGTTGTTAGTTGTTAGACTTCAACTTTCCCGACCCTTCTGGATTCACTAGTCGCTAGACGCTATTTCCTGTTCGCTAGT
>CAIWDF010000061.1 GCA_903911435.1 uncultured Bacteroidota bacterium | reverse complement strand
TAACTGTCTTCGATATTTCAGGTGAAATTAAAAGTGTTTTTAAAGTTATTAAAGAATAATAGATTACTAATATTAAGGTGAAAACGAAGTTATTTTTATTTTTGATATTTGTTTTGAGTTTAAGCCAAGCTAAATCTCAATCTTCTCCATTTGGAATGCCTTATCAAGCAATTGCAAGGAACGCTGCAGGAACAATACTTCCTAACCTTTCTTTGAACGTAAAAATAGGAGTTTATTCAGGTGGTGCAACAGGAACATTGGAATGGGAAGAAACGGACACTGCACATACAGACATGTATGGTTACTTTGAAATTGCTATTGGTCATGGAATTTCCACAAGTGTTGGCTCACTTGGATTATTTTCGATGATCAATTGGCAAAGCGCTTCTCACTTCATAAAAATTGAAATTGATTACATCGGTAGTGGAAGCTTTGACTTTCTAGGTACCTCTGAATTACTTTCTGTTCCTTATGCATTCAATTCAAACTCAAGTTCGGCACTTGAACCTATTGCTATCAATCAACTTAGCGATGTGGATACCACTGGTATTCAAGTTGGGTATCTGTTGAAGTGGAATGGAGTTAATTGGATTCCGATGGAAGATGACCATCACGATACAGTTACTTTCGCTTTCAATTCTAACTTTGCTAACTCATCAGACACCTCATCTTATTCCATCAATCAACACCTTGTGGCTGACACTGTTCAATATGCAAATGTAGCGGGTAGCTCTTCGAATGCTGTTTCGAGTCAAACAACAATTTCTTCTTTAAACAGTATCTATTCAGATACTACAATATATGCTTCTACCTTCTTGCCTTTAAACATTTGGTCAATTAATGGGAACAATAGTAATTCATCAAATAATAGTATTGGTACAATTGATAGTGTTGATTTTGTTGCACGGACGAGAAATATTGAACGATTTCGAGTGAAGGCATCTGGAAAAGTGGGGATTGGAAATGTGAATCCTATTGCTGACCTTCATTTATTTGGCACAGGAGGAGTGCTAAGTACTGGAACAATTGGTTCTGGTGACACTTCTCAAACTTATATTCCTGGTACAAAATTGATGTGGTATCCAAGAAGAGGTGCTTTTAGAGCTGGCCAAGTGAGCGGACAGCAATGGGCAGATTCGTTGATTGGGAATTATTCTTTTGCAGTTGGATATAATACGATAGCTTCTGGTCTCTATTCTACAGCATTTGGAAATTCAAACTCGTCACTATGTGAAAGTTGTTTAGCAGGTGGTAAAAATTCTTTAGCAAGTATCTTACATCCTGCTGTTGCAGGAGGAGGGTCGATATCATTTGGCATCAATTGTATCACCACAGCTTATCGCTCTATAGCTATGGGGGCGAACTGTTTTTCAGATGGAGGTTATGTGTTTGGGTCCAATATCACAACGAGTAATAATTTTACTTATGTTTTTGGAAATAGTAACCATTCGACTGTCCCTTCTAATATTTTTGGTTCTTACGCCTCCGACAATGGTTTTATAGATTGCTTTATTTTCTCAGATACTTCATCTTCAACTGTCATTACACATCCAACGGCAGATGGGCAGTTTGTGGTGAGAGCAACGGGGGGGGTAATCTTTTATACTGATTCTGCTATGACAAACAGTGCACAATTGTTTAATGGTGGAGGTGGTTGGTCATTTACTTCGGACAGAAACAAAAAAGAGAACTTTCTTTCATTGGATGGTGAAGATCTTTTGAATCGTATTTCTAAAATTAAGATAAAAAGTTGGAATTACAAATCTCAATCGAATACTATCAGGCACATTGGTCCATTTGCTCAAGACTTTAATAAAGCATTCAGATTAGGAGAATCGAAAAAAAGCATCAACATGGTGGACATTGATGGAGTAAATATGGCAGCTATTCAAGCGCTTTATTTTAGAACTCAAATTATTAATTCTTCCTACAACACATTGAATACGTTAAATTCAGAGGCTCAAGAAATAAAAAACAATCAAGAAGATATGAATAGTAGACTCAATAAACTTGAAGCTGCCTTTCACAATAAATAAATAGTATCATGCAAAACCATATTTTTAAAACCGTCATCGCCTTATTTGTTTTAAGTGTTATTAATTTTACTGAAACATACGCACAAGGTGTACCTCAAGGGTTCAATTACCAAGCGATCGCTCGCGATGCATCCAACCTATTGGTAACAAACCATGCCATAGGTATTAAAATTGGCATCTATTCTGGTTCGGCAGGTGGAACCTTAGAGTGGGAAGAAACACATACTCCCAATTCCAATCAATTTGGATTATTCACATTGGTGATTGGACAGGGAACTAGCACCGGAAATGGTTCTATATCCACATTCTCTTCCATCAATTGGGGAGCGGCTTCTCATTACTTAAAAGTTTCGATGGATATTACCGGAGGTAGCAATTACGTTCAGATGGATAATTCGCAATTACTTTCTGTTCCGTATGCTTTTTATTCGGCACAAGCTAGTTCGGTGCCGAATCTTGCTCTCAACGATTTAGTGGATGCTGATACTGCTGGAGTTTCGGTTGGAAAAACATTGAAGTGGAATGGCATTAATTGGGTGCCTGCTATAGATAACAATTCGGATACTGCTTCGTATGCTTACAACTCTTTACATGCAATCCATAGCGATACTGCAAATTATGTAATTCATACTAATCCTGCCGACACAGCCCTTTACGCTTACAGTGCAGGTACAGCATTATTTACTGACAGTGCAGGTAGAGCAAGTAATGCTAATCATGCCAACTATAGTGATACAGCGCTATTTGCGCTTAACTGCGGAAATACCACTAACGACTGGCATTTTGGGGGCAACTCAGGAACTTCTGCTTCGGGTAATTTTTTAGGAACTACCGATTCGGTAGACTTAATTTTAAAAACAAATAATCAGGAACGCATGAGAGTAACCGCTTTAGGAAAAGTTGGTATTGGAACCGCGTCTCCTGCAGCCAGTCTTCATGTTGTTGGTAATGATGGAATACTAGCTCAAGGAACATTTGGAAGTGGTCTAATTCCTGCAACTGGTATTGGGACAAGAATGATGTGGTACCCCAAAAAAGCTGCTTTTAGAACAGGAACGGTTACTGGTGTTCAGTGGGATGACGCTAATATTGGAAATTATTCGTTCGCAAGTGGATATAATTGTCGTGCACTTGGGGTTGGCTCAGTAGCCATCGGACAAACTTGTTATGCTGGCGATTCTGGCGCTGTAGCCTTAGGTTATCTTTGTAATGCAAACAGAAATAGTTCTGTGTGTTTTGGAAATGGGTCTACTGTTTCGGGCATTGCCGGGGTTGCTATTGGGCGCGCTGACCTTGCATCAGGTTTTGCTTCTGTTGCTATTGGCTATCACAGTACCGCTTCTGGAACTTGTGCTACTGCTATTGGCGACCACAATGTGGCAAGTGGAAATTTCTCAACTACACTAGGTTATTTCTCGTCTACCAATGGGCATGCTGGTTCATTTATTTATGCCGATTACAATACCAATCTAACCGTTACCAATTCCACAGCAGACAATCAGTTCTTTGTGAAAGCTACGGGTGGAACTTATTTCTATACCAATAGCACACTTACTTCTGGTGTTTCGTTGTCTAATGGCGGAGGAGCTTGGAATACACTTTCGAACAAACACATGAAAGAAAATTTTAAGGAGATAGACGGAAATGAAATATTGAGAAAACTAGCCGAGGTACCCGTTACAAGTTGGAATTACAAATCGCAATCGCAAAAGATTCGACACATAGGCCCGATGGCTCAAGATTTTTATGGCACCTTCGGCTTTGGCGAAAGCGATACTACCATTACCACTGTGGATATTGATGGCATCAATATGGCTGCTATAAAAGCGTTGATTGAAAAAACCAATGAATTGAAACGAAAAGCGAAAGAAATTGAAGACCTAAAAGCCACCGTAGAAGTTTTGAAGAAAAACAATTCGTTACTCGAAGCACGAATAGAATCGATGGAAACCACCATCAACAGAAAATTTAAGGTTTACTCGCTCGCTCCTGCCGGAAAATAGTTTATAGTACGAAGAGGTTCAAAGTTGCCCGAAAGGCAAAAAGGCACAAAGTTG
>CAIWDF010000060.1 GCA_903911435.1 uncultured Bacteroidota bacterium | reverse complement strand
TATAAACCAAAAGATATAGTAGCAGGTGATTTTTATTGGATGGAACAAATTAGTTCAAAGTTGGAAAGTTCAAAGTCCGAAGTTCTTTCTGCAGAAGCACAACTTTCAACTTTAAACTTTGAACTCCCAACAATTCTTTTCGCTGCATGCGATTGCACTGGTCATGGAGTTCCTGGAGCAATGGTTTCGGTTGTTTGTCACAATGCATTGAATAGAGCAGTTCGCGAGTTTGGACTTACACAACCTGCTGCTATACTCGATAAAACAGCAGAAATAGTAATTGAAAACTTTAGCAAAAGTGAAGAAAACATTAAAGATGGAATGGATATTTCGCTTGCAAGTATTACTTATGATTCACAAAGTAAAAAGATAGAGTTGCAATGGGCAGGAGCTAACAATCCGCTTTGGATAGTGCGTGGAAAAGGTACTTCGAATGATGCATCAGGTGATGTGCTTTTAGAAACAAAAGCCGACAAACAACCAATAGGAATGAATGAAGATAAAAAACCTTTTACCAATCATTCGTTTGCTTTACAAAGTGGCGATTCTATTTATCTATTCACCGATGGATTTGCAGATCAGTTTGGAGGAGATACAGGAGAAAAGAAATTAACTAGAAAAAGATTTAAAGAAGTACTACTATCTATTCAACATCTTAGCATGAATCAACAAGGCATTGAACTTGACAAGTTCATTACTGAATACAGAAAAGAAGTAGAACAAATAGATGATATATTAGTAATGGGTGTTAGAGTATAAGATGAACGAAATAATTAATCTCCTTCCGCTTCATTCAATTTCTTAGCAAGAAAATAGCCCATACTAAAACAAGCTTGCAAAAGATAACCACCAGTTGGTGCATCCCAATTAAGCATTTCGCCAATGCAATAATGGTTTTTCATTTTTAGTAATTGAAATTGTTCATCCACTTCATCCAAAGCAATACCACCAACAGTAGAAATGGCTTCATCAATAGGTGCTAAACCTAATACTTCAACAGGTAAATTTTTAATGCAGTTAGCAAGCGAAGACGAATTGGTAAATTCATTTTTCGTTAAGGTCGATTTGAGAAGATGAAGCTGCAAATCGTTCAAGTTTAGGTGAGCGTTCAATTGCTGAGTAATCGATTTGTTTCCTCTATTGTTCAAGCGCATTTCTATTTCTTCTTGCTTTAGTTCAGGTTTCAAATCAATAAAAAGTTGAGCCGAATGATTTAGTTTCAATTGTTGTCGCACCTCTCCTATCAAGGCATACACCGCACCTCCTTCCATTCCAAACTTTGTAATTACTACTTCACCCTTTTTGCTTTTCTTGTTAATCTTCAGTTCACAGTTTTTAAGCGATTGGCCTTCGTGCTGGGCAATAAATCCATTGTTCCAATTAATTTTCACAGCACAATTGGAAGATTCGAAAGGTAATGTGGCAATACCTTTCGCTTTAAAATGATTGGCCCAACCTCCATCGCTTCCTGTTACTTTCCAACTCGAACCACCTAAAGCAAACACCGCAATAGCAGTGCTTACTGTTATTTGTTGTGAATCATTTTCGAACAATAGTTCATCCTCTTCGTTCCATCCTTTCCAAAAATGATTGGGTTTTATTTCTACCTTATTTTTTCGAATACGATTTAGAAAAACATTTAATACATCTATTGGTTTTATTCCTTCTTCCGGAAAAACACGTTTACTCGTTCCTATAAAAGTAGGGACACCTGCGGCTTTCAGCCAATCTCTAAAATCATTGTTATTAAAAGCCAGTAGGCAAGGTTCGAGAAACGAAGCTGGAGTATATCTTGTTAGTAGTATTGCTATTTCTTCGGAATGAGTAAGATTAAAACCTCCATCGCCAGCTACCAGTAATTTTCGTCCTAGTGCAGCATTTCGTTCGTAAATGGTTACATCGTATTTGGATGTATCAAGAACACAGGCAAGCATCATTGCTGATGCACCACCTCCTATTATTGCTATCTTTTTTTTTGAACTCATTCGCGTTCCAAAACTACTTTATTATTTCTTACCTTTGTATTAAACCTTTTTTTAACTTTGTAGTCTTTAATAAACAATAAATAAAAAAAACAATATGAAAAAATTAATCCTAAGTTTAGTAGCTGCCGCTATGGTTGCAACAGGAGCTAACGCTCAAGAAAATAAACAAGCTGTAAAACCAGCACAAGAAAAACCTGCTCAAGAACAAGCCAAACCAGGTAAAACACCTGCTGACCGTATGGAAAGACAAATTGAGAGAATGGACAAGGAAATGGGTTTGTCGCCTGAACAAAAAGCGAAAATCAAAGAAATTATGTCAAAACGTGATCAGTCGCGTGATGAATTAATGAAGAAATACCCAGATAGAAACAGTGAAGATTTCAAAAAAGAAAGCAGAATTCTAGTTATGGAATCTGAAAAACAAATTAAAGCTGTTTTTACTCCAGAACAAATAGAAAAACAAAAGAAAGCTAGAGATGAAGCAAGAGAGAAAAACAAAGAAGCAAGAGAAAAAGCACATTCTGTAAATAAAGATGAAAAAGCTGCTCCAGTTGCTGCACCTGCTGCCACTCCAACTGTTGCTCCTGCTAAAGATTCTAAAAAAGAAGAGCCTAAAAAATAGAGTTCTATTATCATTAGATTACAAAAAAGACTGTTTCCGAAACGAAACAGTCTTTTTTTTGTTCCAGCTATTCACAAGGATACAACTTTCATTGAGGGTGGTCTCCAAACCACACGGTGACGGACATCATTTTGCGGTTCAAAAAAAAGTTATATATTTACACTCAAAAAAATATTATAAACACATATTAAATTCAATTAAGTACAACAATTTTTACAACAAAGCGTATGAAAAATTATTACAAAAAAACAACATTCACTGTTCTTGTTCTAGTCAACTTCATTTTACAAATTACTTCCTTCCAAGCAAAAGCACAATATTGTGTTGCACCTCAATATACCTTGGGTTCAGGATGTGGTTATAATTTTTACATGAGTGATTTTCAGTTTGCAGGTATTTCGAATACCACCACTTGTAGCACCATTGCACCTTATTACAATTATTATATTACAATGACTGCCACTGTTGAACAGAATGGAGGATATTCCGTTTCAATGTCGTTTCCAACCATTTCTCCGTATTTAGCATATTTCAAAATGTATATCGACTATAATGATAATAATAGTTTTGAAGACGCAGGTGAAGAAGTATATAACTCAGGAAACTTAGCAAATTTAACAAGCATTGCTAATGGATATGTTGTAATACCAGTTGACGCTCCATTGGGTACTCATCGTTTACGTGTTCGTTGTGCTGATGGTGATGTTAATTCATGTACTGACGATGGAACAATAGGTGAAGTGGAAGATTATAATGTTACCATTCAACCTCAACCATTAACTGCAAATGCAGGGTATTCTCAGTATCCAACATGTTCTCAATCTACGATAACAATTGGAGGTTTTCCATCAGCAACAGGAGGTACTGGACCATATACTTATTCATGGTCACCATCAACTAATCTTGATGACACCACTTCTTCTAATCCTACATTAACAGTTATACCTACCACTACTTATTCTGCATCTGTTACCTATACACTCACAGTAACTGATGCGAATAATAATACTGCAAGTTCAATAGCATTTATAAACCTACCATACACTAGTGCAACTGCCAACGCAGGTAATGATATGAGTGATTGCAGACAGCAATTGTTTGGATTTGAAGGCACGGGCTCTGGAACCTATTTCCACTGGGATTTTGGTGATGGTGGCAGCGCAGATGTGCAAGATGCTACCACATATGATTATAGTTATGTAGCACCTGGTTATTACAATGCAATACTTACTGTTACCGATTACAATGGATGTGCTGCACGCGACACAATTATTGTTCATGCTAAAGGGCCAGATGTAAATGCTGGAGGAGATTCTTATCATTATTATAGTGTTTGTGGAACAGTTGTTGATTTTGCTAGTGCAACCACTAATGGCGAAAGTTATTATTGGGCATTCGGATGCGATTGTGTTTCGAACCCTAATTTAAATCCTGTATTTGATTATCAAAATTATGGTTCTTATGTAGCCACTCTTTACGCCACTGATAATGATGGATGCGAAAATTCTTCTTCTGCCACCATTTCTTTAAACGAAGTTCCACATGCAAATGCTGGTGTCGACCAAACAGTTTGTCCTGGGACAAGAGTATTTCTTGGAGATGATACCAGTGTTGGGCAAATGAATTGGTGGGAATTTGGTGATGGAAATACTGGTTATGGTTTATTAACTGAGAATACTTACGCTGCAGTAGGAACATATTACGCAGTATTATCTTCTGGATTTGATAATACTTGCGGCACTTCTATAGATACTGCTATTATAACTGTTGCTGAACCTTTTGTCGATTTCGGAGGAGATCGTTCAGTTTGTGGATTAACCGTTGATTTTGTTGCAAATGCTCCATCTGCTATTAGTTATTCTTGGTCATTCAGTGATGGTACAACTTCGACAGAAGCAAACCCTTCACATACTTTTAATTACTATGGAACATTTTCTGTAACATTATCAATAACGACAGCAAATGGATGTACCGCTTCAACAACAGCTAATATAACCTTAGATCAACCTCCTTACGCTAATGCGGGACTAGACGTTACTACTTGTGCTGGTGCTCAAACAATACTAGATGGTTGGTATAGCAATGGAATTACTTATTCTTGGGATTTCGGTGATGGACAAACTTACGTAGGAGGATGGAATGGTACTAATATTTATGCTAATGGAGGCACGTATTATGCTACTATGACTGTTTCTAATCAGAATTCATGTCCTGATGCTGTGGATACTACTGTTGTAACTGTTCATCAACCTACTGCTGATGCTGGTTCTGACCAGACTCTTTGTTTTAATGGTGGAGTTATTTCCTTTGTAGGAACCTCTACTGATGCAACTTCTTATGCTTGGAATTTTGGTGATGGTTATACTGATACACTTCAAAACACTACTCACACTTATCCCTACGCGAGCACTTTCCCTGTTTCATTTACCGCCTATAATGGTTCGTGTTCTGCTACTGCTAACTTTTATGCTTATGTAGATGCCGCTCCTGTGGCTGACGCAGGGCTTGATGTTACTGCTTGTGCTGGTGTTCTAACAACTTTGAATGCTTATTATAGCACAGGAACTTCATACACTTGGAATTTTGGTGATGGACAATCTTACAATGATTGGGTTGGTTCAAACACTTATACTAATGGTGGTACATACTATGCTACTATGACTGTTTCTAATCAGAATGCTTGCCCTGATGCAGTTGACACTACTGTTGTAACTGTTCATCAACCTACTGCTGATGCTGGTGCTGACCAAACAGTTTGTTTTAATGGTGGTGTTATTTCATTTAACGGAGTTGCAACTGATGCAACTTCCTATTTATGGAATTTTGGTGATGGAAACACTGACACACTTCAAAATCCTTCTTTCAACTATACTTATGCTGGAACATATAATGTAACATTTAATTCATATTACGGAAGTTGTTCTGCAACTTCAAGTTTTACGGCAAATGTTATTGCACCTAATTCAGGTACTCAGTACTTAACTATTTGTTCTGGTCAGAATGTGGTAGTAGGTTCGAGTACTTATGCCACATCTGGAACATATACAGATGTACTCACTTCAATAAATGGTTGTGATAGTACAGTTACAACTAACCTTACTGTTAATCCTGCATTATCAGGAGCTCAGACATTAACGATTTGTGCAGGAACGAATATTTCGGTAGGTTCAAATACGTATAGTGCCTCGGGAACCTATAATGATATACTGATCACTACTTCTGGTTGCGATAGCGTTGTAACAACAATTCTAACAGTTAGTCCTGCCATAACAGGCACTCAATCCTTAACAATTTGTGATGGTGCAACTGTTACTATTGGAACAAATACTTATTCCACAACAGGAGTTTACAATGATGTATTAACAGCATTCGAAGGTTGTGACAGTACTCTAACAACAACTTTAATTGTTAATCCTGCAATCACCAATACTCAATCATTTACTATATGTGGAGGTAATAGCGTTTCTGTAGGTTCGAATAACTACACTTCATCAGGAACCTACGTAGATGTATTTGTTTCATCATATGAATGCGATAGCACCGTAACAACAATTTTAACTGTAAATCCTTTAATTACAAATTCGCAAATCATAACTTTATGTGCGGGAGTAAGCGTGACCGTTGGTATTAATATGTATAATACTTCAGGAACATACTCGGACACGTTGTCAACATCTTCGGGATGTGATAGTATTGTTACAACAAATTTAACCATGCTTCCTTCAATAACTGGTTCTCAAACATTGGTATTATGTGCAGGAAGTATTGTCTCTGTTGGAACTAGTTCATATACTTCCTCTGGTGTTTTTACTGACATCCTTTCTGCTTTCAATGGTTGTGACAGTACTGTTACTACTAATTTAACTATTAATCCTATAGTTGTAAATTCACAATCTTACAATCTTTGCGCAGGAGGAAGTATCACAGTTGGATCAAATACGTATTCTGTATCGGGTGTATATACAGATGTATTCACAGCATTTAATGGTTGCGACAGTACACTCACCACTAATCTTTCGATTGGAAGTTCAATTAC
>CAIWDF010000059.1 GCA_903911435.1 uncultured Bacteroidota bacterium | reverse complement strand
TTGATGATTGCCCATTTCCATCAGTAACGGTGAGTGTAGCCTGATATGTACCTGGTGATGGGAAATAAACGGTAGGATTTCTTAGTGTAGAAGTTGAAGGAGTGCCGCTTGAGAAACTCCATTGCCAAGTTGCGTTTAAATGATTTAATGCAGAGTAATCGTCAAATCTGAATGAATCGGTTTCGCACACCACAATTTGCTGCAATTTGTCCACTGTAATTTGTGCAACTGGGGCTGTTGGTTGGTCGTAAAGTGCACTTTCCCAAATTCCTTTTCCGTAGGAAGCAATACGTAATTTACCATCACGGTAAAAAGGACGAGCAATGTCGGTATTGAAATAGGTTGGCAAATTAGCATTCACAATTTGCCAATCATTCATCGAGTTGTTGCGATAAAAAACAGTGCGTGCTGAACAAAAGTAGATTCCTCCATCAGTATTAGGAATGCAAACAATGCTATGTGCATTCTCTCCATTCAACATAGAAGTAGTGATATTTGACCAAGTACTGCCACCATTGGTTGTTTTAAACACTTTGGAACCATTAGCTCCATCGGGGTAACAAATCCAAAGGATGTTTTCGTTGGTATAATCTAATGCCAAAAGTATCTTTCGACTATTGCCCGATGGAATGGTTAAGGATGTCCAAGTACTACCTCCATTGATTGTTTTCCAAATGGTGCCAACACTACCCGACTGAGGTTGTTGATTGAGATACATTACTTGTGAATTACTTCTTGAAATTTCAATGTATTTTACTTGATTGTTTACATTGGTACCAAATGCTTTTACCAAATTGAACGAAGCCCCTCCATTAGTACTTTTCCAAAGCTTGTTTTCATTTCCCAAAAATACAATATTGTAACAAGAAGGAAGAAATTCCATTTCGCTGGATTCTGCTGAATAATACGTTTCATTAGGACTCATGCCCAAACTAAAAGAATTTACAGTTCCTGTGATGCTTGAAGGTAAATACTTCCCTCCAATATCTGAAAAATATGTTTTCTGATTATCCCCCGGATTGACATAACCTGTGCTAGCTTCTCCTCCACCTAAAGAAAGAAAATTACCTGCTCCATAATCTTCATCATAAGCAATGTTTCCATTGTGGTATAATCCTCCAACCAAAATATCTTTGTTCCAACCCGAACCAAAACCCCAATACTCCGAACCTCGGATGCCTGCATTCTTATGTTGTGTGGATAAATCAAAGAAATCGGGGGAAGTAAATACTCCACCATCAGTGGTCACCCAATAATTGTTTCCGATGGCTCTGAAATCTTGCATATCCACGTGCATATTCAAATTTCCTCCCGAAACATAACCTGCTACAGGATTAAAATTTTGTGCTCCATCGGTGGAACGATAGATGTTGAGCCCTCCAATTAATATCTTATTAGGATCGGTGGCTGAAACCATGATGGCACAATTGTAAAACCCTTGATGATAAGTCCATCCAGGATTGCCATAAGCAAGGTTTAAGTGAGTGGCGGTGTATGGCCCACCATCAGGACCGTTTGGCAAAGTCCATGAGGCAGCGCCATCATAACTGCAATAAACCCCAATGAATCCATAATCGTTGGCTTTAGCTTCGCCAATAAGATAAGCATATACACGGTTAGTATCTGCTGGGGTTACACCAATTCGAGCTCCACCATCATTTCTAGCAGCATCGGTGGATGAATACCATCCAGTGTTTTGAAGATTCCAAGTGGCACCCGCATCATTCGATTCGAAAAACTCACAAATAATTAAAGACGGATTATCTTTGACTAGATAAACGGTATTTGGGTTAGCTGGATTAGCTTTCACATCAAACGATTTATCAGGATAAAGTTGTGTGAAACTCGTTCCTCCATTAACCGAACGATATAATCCTGCATCGCAAGCAACAAGGACTATTTGCGTGTTTGCGCTATTGATTAAAATTTCGTTAGCGTTTAAATTGCTCGCTGAAAGTACCGTAGCCCAAGTAAGTCCTCCATCGGTACTTCGTTTTATAACTGGCCCACTTCCTGCAAAGACAATGTTTGGGTTAGTAGGGTCTACCTCAATGGCGGTTATTCCACCACCAAAATCCTCGCCTAAACTTACACAAGCCCATGTATGCGCAGTGTCGGTACTTTTGTAAACTTCGCCTGGCTCTGTTCCACAGTACATCACATTGAGTGAAGAACTGCATTGATCAATGGAATATACATTTGTTTGGTCGTTAGCCGGATTATTAGAATTGTCGTAAACTTGATAAGGCCCTACAGGGCTCCAAATGGGGTTCGATTTGGCAGATTTGGTGATGTTGTTTTTTAATTTAGAAGTGTAATCATTTTCGTTTTTCAAATATTGATTCAAATCCATCGGAATGATAAATCCATTTTGGTCAATTCTATTGTCGAGGTCTCGTCTCCAACGCTTATAATATTGAGTGTGGTATGATTTTTCGAACTTATGTTTGTCGTAATAGGCAGTGTATAACCGCTCCACTTCGAACACATTTGGATGTTCGCAATACATCGCTTGTGCCCAAGATGGCAAGGTGTTTATTTCGGCTGCCGATGGCTTGTACATAACCTGAGCACGACTTGATAAGGAAAAGAAGAGAATAAAAACGAACGGGAATAGTAGCTTTTTTGTCATAATGATGCGGTTGAAGGACAAAAGTACGAACTAATTGCAGATTTCGCAATTCAAGATTATTAATTCTATTTCGGAACGAAATCAAACATGTTTTATTATTAAAGTGTAAAAAAAGAAATCATCCTAGATTTTAATCATCGATAAAAGAAATTAGGTGGCGCAATAAAATTGGGAAGCAAAAACTAGGTTTTTCTTAGGAATTTTAAAATAATTCGATTTTGCGATTTTGAAAAAAGGACGAAATGGAAAAAATGCCTAAACCGACAACAGGAGAAAAACGTTACTTTGGACACTTGTCTAAACCGACAACATGAGAAAAACGTTACTTTGGGCATCTGCCTAAACCGACAACACGAGAAAAACGTTACTTTTGGCAGTTGCCTAAACCGACAACACGAGAAAAACGTTACTTTTGGCAGTTGTCTAAACCG
>CAIWDF010000058.1 GCA_903911435.1 uncultured Bacteroidota bacterium | reverse complement strand
CTTTGTTTATATTTATTTCAACAATAAAACTTCCTCCTGCAGGTGCAGTCTTTGGCGTTTTTCGGATACAAACTAATCCATTCGTTTCGGTTGAAGAATTCGTTAAGTTGAATTGATCATCACCTGTAGTCGCAGGTGGAGTTTCGGACGATACCACTGCAGCTGGAGCATTTCCAGTTAAATTTTTAGTTTCAAGTATTGCTCCTTTGCTATCTTTATACTGAGCTGCAGAGTTCTTGCCTATGCTTCTGGTGTCGTTCGCTTCTAAAACAACCAGCATTTCGATATCTTTTGGTGATTTTGAGAATACGAAATTACCATCTTTATCTGTTGTGGTGGTTTGTACTATTTCACCTTTTTTATTCACCAAATTAATTTTCATGTCTGCAATTACTCCTTCTTTATCATCATAGTATTTACCACTTACTATCATTGAATTATCTACTTCTACTGGCGTTGTATTGGCAGGCGGAGTATTGTTTACAACTGGTTGAGAAGCTCCTGTAACTTTAATAATAGTGGGCGATATTTCAACTTGTTGTTTTACATTATTTACCACATATGCAAATTTCCCTGCCAAGGTTTTATCTCCGATTTCAATTTTAGGATCTACCTTTACCTTATATGACAATTTCATTTCTTTATCTTCAGGTAATGCCATCCAAATAAATTTCACTGAATGGTTAGTGAACGTAAATGAAGCACCATTTGTGGATCCTTCTTCAGCCGTGAAACCATCAGGTAGGTCTTGCTGAAGTTTTGCAAAGCCATCCGTGTCGCCTCTTTTTATTAATAACTCAACAGTAAATTCACCGCCAGCTTTTACAGTTGGAGGTACCTTTTGTGTAATTGCAATTCCATCAGCAAAGAAGAACTGATAAATCAACAAGGCAATTGTGTTAAATAATAGTGCTGCGTATTTTATCATAATAATTAATTTAGTGGTACTTATTTTTGTTTATTGTTCAAAGAAAAAATCTATTAAATCATTTAGCTTTTCAACTGTAAATTCCGAATCTCCTTCTAAAAAAGAATCTACTGTTTCGAGTATTTCCTCTGGAGATATATAATCATCGCCATTCTTGTCGGCACTTCTTAATGCATAAGGTATGGTAAACAAACCTTCAGGATTTTTCTTCTTTTTTTCAGGCGCAACTTGTTTTAAATAACTCAAACTTGGATAATCATACACTACTTTACTTCTTTCAGCGGCTAACGAATCATATTTGCTTTGCTTTTGTGCTAATTGAGAATCGGAAACACCAACTCCATTATCGTCAACAATGGCTCCCTTTATCGATTTTGGTTCTTTATCTTTATAATCCGGCACTCCATCTCCATCAGTATCTAATGGGCATCCGTGAGAATCGATTTTAATTCCTTTCGGTGTACCTGTACACAAATCATCCATATCCTTTACTCCATCACCATCCGTATCTTCTTTTTCCATTGACGCAAAATCGACCGATTTATAATCAATCTTTTTCTCCTCCAACCTCGGTTTGAAAGTGTATTGAAGTGATGCATTGACATAAAGATATTTGTCATTACCTCCCTTCTTGTAATTATCAATCCAATCTGTCATCGTGATATAGTAGGTTCCTCCAAGATTGAAATCAAGATGGCGTGTGAGATTGAATTTGAAACCAACACCGACAGGAATGGATAACGTGCCTCTTGTATACTTGTTCATGCTATCTTTCAGCTGTGTCTCATAAGTATAATCACGATGAAGAGTTATTGCATTTCCCACATTTGGATCGTTTTGTGGGAGATTGTGAATTGTCCCATCGTTCCAATAAACATAAGGTGTTCCACTTTTATCCTTTAAATCTCCATAGGGGTCAAATTTTAAATAACCTATCCCTACTGACACGTATGGAGCAAACTCAATATCTTTCTTCATGATAAAACCATTATCAAAATGAAATACCACATTTAAATCTCCTTGGATAATTTGAGATTGAAAATTCAAATTTCGAGTTGAAGTGTTTTCGTTATCAGCCAATTTGCCATATAAACCTCTTCAAGTTTCAGAATTTTACGAAAATGAAAAGTTAATAAAATTATTAAAACCCATTGAATTACCCTATTCGTCAGAGAGTGAGTTATCCGCT
>CAIWDF010000057.1 GCA_903911435.1 uncultured Bacteroidota bacterium | reverse complement strand
TTTTTTACAAAGATAATTCTTTTCTAATTAATGAGTAATGCCTTTGCTTTCCGTTTTAAAACAAAAAAAAACTCCGAACGATATGTTCGGAGTTTTTTTTGTTTTATGTTTTAAGTGCTAGATGTGGTGGTGAGGACACCACCTACTATTCGGCACGAGCGAAACACGCTAGCGCCAGCGGGAATATTTTATTTTGTTAAACGTAATCTCCTTTGCTCAAAATACTTTTTCAATTGTTCAAAGTTCATTCCTTCCGTTTCCTTACTGATAGAATCTCTTACTTGACGCATAAATTTTACTGCATCAAAATCTTTTTGTTTCTCGTTTTTAGTTCCCATTGTCTATAATTTCTTTTGGCGACCTAATATCCAATACCGGATAGCCTAATTTTATATTTACTGCATTATACCCTCGTATTCTTACTATATTTACTATGTGTTTGAAATTCCAACTTACCAAAACATCGGCACGATTAATAGTTGCAAGTGCTATATGAAAACAATCATCACGACTGGTAGCTCCCACCACATTTTCCGAAATATAGGTATCTGCAAGTTGAATAGCTTCCTCTGTAAGAGCTATTTTTGTAATCAAATGTTGTGGTAGCGAAGGAATCAATTTTCTAACTTGTTCTGGCGCTTCCAATAGTTCGTCTTCAGTAACGTCAGAAATAATGAGGTGAAACTTACCTTGTTTTATTTCTTCAAATAACTGTTTGGTATCTGTGTCAAACTCCGAATCGTAATAACCACCTACCACAGAAGTGTCAATATATAGATGAAGTTTTTTCGGTTCCATTCTTCTTTTATTTTGTACAAAGATAATTCTTTTCTAATTAATGAGTAATGTCTTAGCTTTCCGTTTTAAATAAAAAAACTCCGAACGATATGCTCGGAGTTTTTGATTTGAAGTTAACGTATGATAAGTTATTCTACTTTTTTACTCTCCAGATATAAGGTATCAGGACAGATGTCTAATCCATTTTCCCAGATTACTGTCCCCAATTCGGCTTTTGCTGTTTGAAACATAATGGTGTCTTTAAGCTCGCTGAAAAGGCCGAAATTCAAAAACGGTTTTACATCAAATACCTTTTTTTCATTATTGTTAAAAACAATTTCTAATACATAATCTTGAACTGCATTTACTGATTTCACTCTTGGATTCATTTGTATCTATTTTAATGGATCAATGCTAAATATTTTTTGTCCGCTTGTCGCTAATTGCCAATCTGCCATTAACTCATCTTTATGTAATTCTATCCAAGCCTCAACTAATTTCGATTTACCTATTGGCAAACTCCCTTCGAGCAATGCTCCATCTGGAATTCTGTATACCCCTTCACTTTCCTGATACTTAACATGGATATGAGGATAATTATGTTGCTTATTATCCAAATAGTACATCGAAACTATCAAACCATAAAACATGGAAATTACTGGCATCTCTTAATATTTTTTTACAAAGATAATTCTTTTCTAATTAATGAGTAACGCCTTTGCTTTCCGTTTTAAAACAAAAAAACTCCTTATAGAAATGTAAGAAGTTTTTTTTGTGCTATGTTTTAATTGCTAGATGTGGTGGTGAGGACACCACCTAATAAACGGCACTAGCGAAACACGCTAGCGCCAGCAGGTAAAAAAACACCTGCAATGGCACGAAAACTTTAATATTCTTGTGGCTCGCGACTGGTATGTCTTAATCTTAAAATTTGTATGCCTTCCGTTGTTATTTGATAGGTAACCCTTGTATGATACACAGTAAATGCTCTCACTGTTCCATCATTATCTTTTTTTAAATTATCATCTTTAAATATTTCAGGTGACTTTGAGGCATCCTCAACCGTATTAAGAATGGCGTCTTTCACTAAATTATACCCATGCAGCGATTTGTTTTTATAAAACTCCAAAACATCTTTCAAATCTTCCTTTGCCATCAAGGTCCATTCTATCTTCGGATTTTTCTTCTTCACCATTTTTTCATTTCTTTCAGCAATTGAGCATGCGAAACAGTTTTTCCTTCTTTAGCTTGCTTTATAGAAGCAGCTAATTCTTCATTATATTGTTTCACACTTATCCTCTTTTCGATGGGTTCTACTTGAAGAATATTCTTAACCATCTCCAGAAGTAACTCCTGCTGTTTGGTTGATAATAATGGAAGGTAGGCATTCAATTCTCGTTTTATGGTGCTTGAGCTCATGGTATGTATTGCTTTTATTTTTGTACAAAGATAATTCTTTTCTAATTAATGAGTAATGCCTTCGCTTTCCGTTTTAAAACAAAAAAAAACTCCGAACGATGTGTTCGGAGTTTTTGTTCTATGTTTTAAGCGCTAGATGTGGTGGTGAGGACACCACCGACTATTCGGCACTAGCGAAACACGCTAGCGCCAGCGGGGTACTTGTGCAAAAGCATTTATACTAAATGCTAAACTTGCGAGTAAAATTAATTTTTTCATTTTTTTGAATTTAATTATTGTCAAATTATTTCCGTTTTTTATACTGTTTGCTGGTCTACAGTTTTGTATTTTCGATAGTGTCCAAAAGGTTTCAATATGGTGGTTCTCTTGTCTGTCTGTTCACGTTGTGTCGTGTTTTAAACTTGCCCATAACGGTTTCGGGCTTGGCGAAGGTGGCGATTTTCACCACAAATGTTGATGCGGAGAACCAAACTTTGATTAACCACAAATGTGTCTGCGGAGAACTGAACCGCCACTTTTGCCAAACCCGTGTTAGCACCGGTTATTTATTCTTCAAGCTTTTAATATATTCCATTTCTTCTTTCGCAAATTTATTTTCAGGTTCGTTCTCTAATATCCTTTTCAAATAGATTTCAGCTTGTTCATATTGTCCAGTTTCGATTAAGCAATAAGATTTTCGTCTTGAGAGAAACATAAAGAAATCATAATCCAATTCACTTCTTTCTTCGTCACTTTTATTATTTAAAATTTCTAAATGGTGATCTATTGTCATTAAAGCTCGAATGTCGTGAAGAGCAATAAGGCAATTTATGTATTCAGATTTGTATTTGTAACCACTATTGCCACTTTTAGCTGAAAATTCCAAATACTTGCACGACTTGTCAAACAGTCCTAATTCATAATAGCAAAAACCAATTAAAAATGAGCATTCAATTAATGTTTGGAAATCTTCATCTGAAAGTTGGTCGACCCACCATTTATGTTGTAATGTCTTAAAAGCGTTGTTGAAATACTCTATTGCATCCCAAAACCTGTTTTCAGTCATTACCTTTTTACCAAAATAAAACTCTTTAGCAATTTGTGGATGGTAGAGAACTTCTAAAAGCTCATTTTCAAGATAATTTAATTCATTCGTTCTATTTGAATTTAGTTTTTCCTTTGCGGAGTTGAAAACACTGAAGAACTCTTGAGTAGTTTCTTCATTGGGTTTAAAGTCAAAGCCGATTAGTATTGATAAAGTTTTAGGTTGCGGATTAATTCCTTTTTTGCTCCGTTCCAACATAACTGTTGGCAGGCAAAAAGTAGTTTGAACGTATAGCACCTTATCTTTAAGGCCTTCAGGATATTGTAGGTGAACTATAAGAATTGCGTCATTCTTACTGATTGATTTGTCAGTGTCAGATTTTGATTTTTCATAAGTCTTATAAGCTAAAGTCAGAACTATTTGGTTTGCAAGTTTACTACAACCTTCCCTATAATAGCTATACTCACCCTTCTCGTTTCTCTTATAATGTTGTAAAAACTCATAATCCCAAATATCTTGCTCGCCTTCAATGGTTTTTAAACTACCATCATTAATTGACAAAACGGATAATTCTTCTTTTCTAATGTCAAAAAGCGAATTTATTACTTCACCAAATTTCAATGAATGGTTTTCATTCGTCCTGAATTGAAACTTGTCATTTTGGTGTTGGAATTCTAATTCACGTTGTAGCCAAAATATGTCAAAGTCCATTTCTGAACCGTCCTTGAATTCAAGAACTGTGTCTTTCTTTGGTGTTTCCTTTTTACCGAATAATTTATTTAACATTTTCGTTGTCTTTTTATAATTGGTGCTAACGTTTGAAAGATTTATGAAGTAAAAAAAAGGGGGGATTAAAAGCTCGTCTCTTTCGCCCCGCGACAAACGTTATTAAATGCTTGAAACTTCATACTGGCAGGTCGCCCCCCCTTTTTTTTATTTC
>CAIWDF010000056.1 GCA_903911435.1 uncultured Bacteroidota bacterium | reverse complement strand
CTCAAAATATTACACCGAACATCCCGTTTTTTCACTCAATCGGATTCGTTTTCTTTTAAACATGGACATCATGGGGACTGGCGAGGAGGGCATCACAGTAGTAAATGGTAGTCTGTTCACAACGGAATTTGATAAATTAAAGCAAATAAACGCAGAAAATCATTTTATTAAAGATGTGAAGATGCGCGGAAAAGCTGCTAACAGCGACCATTCTCCATTTACTGAAAAGGGTGTGAAAGCATTTTTTATTTATTCAATGGGAGGTATAAAAGCTTATCACGATATTTATGATAAGCCAGAAACTTTACCTTTGAACGAATTTGATCATCTATATCGCTTGATTATTAAATTTGGAGACTTTCTACAACAGGTAAACTGAAACAAAAATCATTAAAAATTGAAACTATATATAGTACCTACACCCATCGGAAACCTTGAAGATATAACACTTCGTGCTATTCGAATTTTGAAAGAAGTGGATTTGATATTGGCAGAAGACACACGAAAATCTGGGATATTGTTGAAACATCTTGGAATTGAGAAAAAAATGTTTGCTCATCATCAACACAACGAACACAAAACCGTGGAGATGATAACTGAACGAATTGCAAATGGGGAAAAGATAGCATTGATAACAGATGCAGGTACTCCAGGGATATCCGACCCTGGTTTTTTATTAATACGTGAGTGTATTTCTAAAGGTATTGAGGTGGAATGTTTGCCAGGAGCTACAGCATTTGTACCTGCACTTGTCAATTCTGGTTTAGCATCCGATTCATTTTGTTTCGAAGGTTTTCTCCCACAAAAGAAAGGTCGTCAAACAAAAATAAAGTCATTGGTAAACGAACCAAGAACTATTGTGTTTTATGAGTCGCCACATCGATTAGTGAAAGCATTGGAGCAATTTATTGAATTCTTTGGAGCCGACCGTAGAGCTTCCATTTCGCGTGAATTATCGAAAATGTTTGAAGAGAACAAAAGGGGTACTTTACAAGAACTACTCGAGTATTTCAAATCAAAAACAATTAAAGGAGAGATAGTGATTGTGGTAGAAGGAAACAAGGCCAAGAGAAATAAGCAAGACGATATCGAGGAAGAAGATTAATTCAATTAACAACAAGGTTTAATAAAATACACAACGATGACAGAACAACACGACAAAACAGGAGCGCCTCCTGGTACGGTTATCTACCTTGGCGAAGCGCAAACCAACAGAGTAAAGATTACACTGATTGAGTACAACGAAACGGAGTTTATTGAAAAAGATTTCTATGATTGGAGTGAGTGCGTGAAACTTGTTAAACCCGATATGGTGCGTTGGATTAATGTGGATGGAATACATGAAGCAACATTAGTAGAGGCTATTGGTAAACATTTCAATATACACCCGCTTACACTCGAAGATGTGGTGAACACAGGGCAACGGCCCAAGTTCGAAGACTACGAAAACTACGTAGTGTCGATAATGAAAATGATTAATTACAATGATGAACTAAGTTCAGAACAACTCAGTGTAATATTGATGGAAGGGACTGTTTTATCTTTTCAAGAGGCGGATGGTGGTGATGCATTTAATTTAATACGAAGTAGAATACGTTTAGGAAAAGGTAGAATACGAAAGATGGGTGCTGATTATTTGTCGTATGCACTTATTGATGCTGTGGTTGATTGTTACTTCAATGTGTTGGAACGCATCGGTGATAAAATTGAAACCTTAGAGGAAAAATTAATTACATCGCCTTCAAAAGAAACGATGCAGCAACTGCATTATATGAAACGTGAAATGATTTTTTTGCGAAAGGCGGTATGGCCCATGCGTGAATTAATCAATAACATGGAGCGAAGCGAGACATTGCTGATAAAGCCAAGTACCGATGTTTATTTACGCGATATACATGACCACACGGTAAGAGTTATTGATACCGTGGAAACCTATCGCGATTTATTATCGGGAATGATGGATATTTATCTTTCGAGTGTGAGTAATAAGATGAACGAAATAATGAAAGTGCTAACAATTATCACAACACTTTTTGTACCTGTAACTTTTATTGCTGGTGTGTATGGTATGAACTTTAAATACATGCCCGAGCTCGAAACCAAATCGGGGTATTACATTATTTGGATAGTTATGTTGGCTATTATTTCTTCGCTGCTTATTTATTTCAGAAGGAAGAAATGGTTATAGTTTTGCTTAACAAATTTTAACAGCAAACTTGTTTTATGATTTTTTTAAAAGTCAGAATTTTGTAGTCGATAACTAATAACTTTATAATATGAAAAAAATTGTTTTCTCAATCATTTCAATTTTACTATTTAACCTTTCGGTAAAGGCGTTTACTGCATTTCCTGCTGATACTAACAAGACAGATGCATCAGGCAAAAAAACAGGTTTTTGGAAAGAAAAGACTCCTCAATATGAGTATTATGGAACCTATAAAAATGATAAAAAGGAAGGGCTGTGGATTGGTTACTATTCGAGCAATATCATCAGCTCTATTGATGAATACAAAAATGGAAAGAAGAATGGATACAGCATCCAGATTGACAAATCAGGCTATTACAGCCAAAAAGATTATTATGTAAACGACACCTTAGATGGAAAGAGTGTGGGGTTTTACAACGGTGGCCGTTCGAAATTCGAGATAGATTATAAGATGGGAGTGTTGAATGGAGTAAAAAACATTTACTACAACGATGGGAAGCTCCAAGAAAAAGGTGTTTTTAAAAATGGAGTGAGGGATGGTGTAACGCAATGGTACGGTACGGATGGGAAAATAAACATGGAATACACCTATAAGAAAGGTGTGATAGATGGATACGAAAAATCATTCTATAAAAACGGTAACGTCAATTCGGAAGTTAATGCAGTAAATAATTTAGAAGAGGGCGAGTACAAAGAATACTTCGAATCGGGTAAAATAAAAATTACAGGCAAATACATTCATGGCAAAAAGGAAGGAGCATGGAAGGAGTTTGATGAGGACGGGAAACTTGTAAAGACAGAGAATTACAAAGATGGAGTAGCCAAATAAAAAATAAAGTTAACGTGTCAACAGCTTTGAAAGCCCCGATTTACTCGGGGTTTTCTTTTTAATGACAACGTTATATAAAATTAAAGTGCGTAGCTAAAGAGGCTAGGAGTGGAGGGGTAAAAAAATGCTGCTTATTTCAATGTAGAAGCGGATAATTAAACTTTCAACCATCAGCCCAAAGGAGCGATAAACTCTTAAAAACTCAGATTGGTCTACTAGTTTTGTAAATATTTTTTTTAGAGGTGATAAAGCCCTAGTTTTGTGAGGTAATTATAAGTCATTATTACGTCTCAAAAATTATTTAACAAAATGAAAAAAGCTACATTATTTATTTGTGCATTCTTTGCCATAAGTTCGCTATTTGCACAACGAACAAAAAAACATGTTGACGATTCAGGATTTGTAACCTGTTCTGATTTTCAAATCACAAAGCCGTTAACCGAATTGTTTGCTAATAATCCTCTCGACCCTAAACAAGAAACCAAAAAGGGCAAGAAACACGAGCAAGAAGATAGAGAACACAACAACCCTCAGAAATTCCCTAAAACAGTAGAAAAGGATGGACCCGCTTACGGAAACGATTTAGCAACCATTCAATCGAAAATGGGAGCGTTACAAAACAAAGCTCCTATTCATAGTTGGACAGGACAAACCACCAATCAATTGTCACCACTTGACCCTACTGGAGCAGCAGGACCTAATCATTACATACAAATGATTAATGCTACCACTTTTAAAATTTGGAGTAAAACAGGCACAGCACTTTTAACTGGTACCTTGGGAAACCTATGGTCACCGCACCTTTCGTACAACGATGGTGACCCTATTGTGCTTTACGATAAAGCAGCCGATCGTTGGTTTTTAGCTCAGTTTGGCGATAATTTCGGTAGTGCAGGAAATTATGTACACATTGCCGTTTCCACTAGTCCCGACCCAACAAGTACGTGGTATACTTATACTTTTACATTACCAGAGTTTGTTGATTATTTGAAATTTTCGGTGTGGCAAGATGGGTATTACATGACAGGCAATTTAAATCCTTCGCAAAAAGTATATGTGTTTGAGCGTACTCAAATGTTGGCAGGTAATGCTAGTTCGCATATGGCATATCATACTTTTACACCACCTTATTATAATGGTAGTTGGTTTTTAGTGCCATTGCCAGGCGATGTTGGAGATGGAACATTGCCACCTGCCGGAACACCTTGTCCTATCTTTACATACTCTGATAATGGTTGGGGAGGTAGCTATACCGATGCGGTGAATGTTTTTAATGCAACCACCAATTGGACAGGAACACCATCCGTTAGCATTGCTTCGGCTGGAACCATTGCAACTACGGCTTTTGATGCATCTTACAATTCGGGTTGGTTGGATGTTTCTCAACCTGGAACTACACAAAAAATAGATGGGATAGGAGGTTGCTTAATGTACCGAGCCCAGTACAAATCGTTTGCAAGTTACAAATCGGTGGTGCTTTGTTGGGGAGTGAAAATAAGTGCCACACAACGAGGAATAAAATGGTGCGAGATTCGTCAAACCGGCTCTACATGGGCCATGTATCAACAAGGGATTTATGCACCTACCACCGATAACTATTGGATGGGAAGCATTGCTCAAAATGATAATGGCGACATAGCACTTTGTTATATGAAATCAAATTCCACTTCTATCTATCCTTCGCTTTGCTACACAGGCCGTAAATCGTGCGATGCATTAGGCACCATGACCATTGCCGAAACAGTAGCGAAGGCAGGAACAGGGTCGCAAACAGGCGATAATCGTGATGGAGATTATGCTGAAACTTGGCTCGATCCTGATGGTGTTACTTTTTGGCACACCGGCATGTACATGGCTTCTGGTTCATCTACTCAACAAACGCAAGTGTATTCATTCCAAATCACTCCTTGCGTTGCTGCTCCTCCTGTGGCTAATTTCACAGCATCAGCTACTAGCATTTGTGCAGGTCAATCTATAGCTTTTACTGACGCAAGTACCAATACTCCTACTAGTTGGTCGTGGTCGTTCCCTGGAGCATCCACTACAACTTCAACTGCACAAAATCCTTCAATAGTTTATCCTACAGCAGGAACATATACCGTTACCTTAATCGCTTCTAACTCGGCAGGAAGTAACACGCATACCACTAATATCACAGTGAATGCAATACCTGCCACACCAACACTTACAAGCAATTCGCCACTGTGTGCAGGTAGTACCATTAGTTTCACCACGCCTACTGTGAGCGGTGCAACGTATGCTTGGACAGGTCCTGCATCGTTTACTTCTACAACACAAAATGCTTCGCGCTCTTCAGCCACCACGGCAATGGCCGGTACCTATTCGCTTACCGTAACGGTTAATGGATGTACCTCATCAGCAGGTACTGTATCCGTTGCTATTACTGCAGCACCTACAGTGGCTAATGCAGGAACTAACCAAACGGTATGTCCGAGTACAGCTACTTTGGCAGGTAATACTGCAACTGTAGGAACAGGAGTGTGGACATTGATAAGCGGCACAGGGACCATAACCACACCTTCATCGCCTACTTCGGGCGTTACTGGCTTAGCAATAGGTGCTAATGTGTTTCAATGGACCATTACCAATCCTCCTTGTACAGCAAGTTCTAGTCAGGTAACCATCACTCGAACCAATAGTTCGGTACCTACACCAACCATTACTCAAGCAGGAGCAACACTTTCGTCAAGCGCAGCTACAGGCAATCAATGGTATTGGAATGGAAATTTGATAACAGGTGCTACTGGGCAAACGTTCACACCAACGGTGAATGGAACTTATACGGTGATAGTAACTGTTTCGGGATGTACATCGGCTGTGTCGAACACTATAACCATGTCTAATGTTGGTATTTCAGAGTTGTCGGCCGAACAGTCGCTCGAACTTTATCCTAACCCAAATGATGGTGTATTTACAGTGTCGTTTGTGGCCAGTGCAAAATCGAATTATAAACTTGAAGTGGTGAATGCTTTGGGCCAAGAGGTTTACAAGCAATCGATAAAAGATGTGTCGGGTGCTTATTCACAGAAAATTGACATCACTACTTATAGCAAAGGAGTTTATTTATTGTTGTTGTTGGATGATAAAAACCAAACGGTGAAAAAAGTTTTGGTATATTAATTCCAGCTTTGGTCGCTTCATAAAAAAAGTCCTGCAACTTAGTTGCAGGACTTTTTTTTATGCATCACCACTCATCGCGATGACCTACTTACACAAACTCAACCGTGAATTCGCCACTGTTGACAGCATCCGAATTCGATACCATCAAGAAATGCTGAGTAGTAGCATCACCCAAATCGGCAGCGGTTACGGTTATGGTTTTGCCAGCAGCCATGGTCACAAAGGTGGCACCCATAGCACCATCTTTGGTAGCCGATAGGTAAAAGCTTAAATCGGTAACGCCTGTGTTTTCGAGCATTAGCTGGTCGGTAGGAAGCACTGTTTTCTGAACAATTTTTTTGATACTATTATGTTTAACTGTTCCCATAAACAAAACTTGTTGACCCCTGCGAATACCTTTCAAATCGAAAAAACTTTCTATACTCAGAGCATTGGTTGCAAAATATTGCATCAATCCTCCCAAATCGGCATACATGGCTACACACATGCTTACTCGTGATTGTTCCAGCAGATTACTAGATGTTTGCACATCACTCATCAATTGTTTCT
>CAIWDF010000055.1 GCA_903911435.1 uncultured Bacteroidota bacterium | reverse complement strand
CCCATCGATAAGCCATTTCAAAAATCCACTTTTCTCCCCATTTTACCCCAAAATCCCCAATCTCACACCCCTAATTATTAATTCTACATTCTAAACTGTGAATCTTTTTCATTGCCTACTGCAAAATTGCTCTTTCTACCTTGCCCTATTCACTATTGCCTATTCGCTATTACCTTATTAAGCACCTTTCTGCCTTAGCGGTAACTTCCATCTTCCCAACTTCCAACTTCCCACTTTCCAACTCCCACCCAATTAACATATTTTCTGAAATATAATCGCAAGGAAACGTTGGGAATTAAAAATGTTTCCATAGTTTTGCACCCTCAAAATTTTTAAGGAGCTTGAAATTGATAAAATGGAAATAAAAGACAGAATATTACTTGGTGCTCAAGAGCTGTTTTTTAAATACGGAATAAAGAGCATAACCATGGACGACATTGCCAAACACTTGGCCGTTTCCAAAAAAACAATTTATCAGTTTTTCGAAGATAAAAATCACCTAGTCGAAACCTTGTTAGACAATAGTTTGAAACAAGACGAAAGGCACTTCATCGAAGTACAAGAAAGTTCGGAAAATGTAATCGTTGAGGTGTTTGGTTTAATGAAACACATCGGTGATATGTTCGCCAAAATTAACCCCAATATATTTTACGATTTGCAAAAATACCATCCCAATGCTTGGAAAAAGTTTTTGATGTTTAAGGAAGATTGCATGGCACACATGGTAGAAGAGTCGATAATAAGAGGTATCAAAGAAGGTTTGGTACGAGCCGATGTCAACCCAAAGATACTTTCGCGTTTGCGTATCGAAGAGGTGGAAATGGGTTTCAATCCCGATTTGTTTCCGCCAAACAAATTCAATATGCCCGAAGTGCAAGTGGCATTGCTCGATCATTTTTTTATGGGCATTTGCACCATCAAAGGACACAAGCTATTTAATAAGTACAAACAAATAACAGAAGAGGAGTAAAACGAACAAACATATGAAAAAAATAATATTAGGAACAGGATTCATGCTGGTGGCACTCCTAGGTCACTCGCAAACAAAAGCAAACTTCTCGTTTTCGGTAAAGCAAGCCATCGAATATGCCATGCAAAACCAAAACGATATTAAGAATGCGGTGTTAGATGAAAAACTGGCACAGAGAAAAGTGAAGGAAATTACAGGAGCTGGCTTACCTCAAATCAATACAAGTTTTGATGTCAAAGATTTTGTTGAGATTCCATCTTCGGTTATTCCTGCCGAGTTTTTTGGTGGCCGACCAGGTTCTTTTGCTACTGTTAAATTCGGTACTCAGTATCAATCTTCCGCAGGGTTCGATGCAAGTCAAATGTTATTCAATTCCGATTTCTTTCTTGGATTAAAAGCATCAAAAGTATTCACCGAACTATCGAGCAAAGCCCTACAGCGCAGCAAAATTGAAGTTACAGCTACGGTTAGCAAAGCTTATTATTTAGTTTTAATAAGCGGCCAGCGAGCAAAACTAATGGATGCAAACATTGCCCGTTTGAAAAAAACATTGGACGATACAAAAGCTTTATATGATAATGGCTTTGCCGAAAAACTCGACTTCGACCGCCTAACCGTTACTTATAATAACCTATTGGTGGAACAAGAAAAAATAAACCGTTTACTCAACGTAGGTAATTACTTATTGAAATACCAAATGGGAATGGAAGTAAATGCCGACCTTACCTTAACTGATAAATTGGAAGATGTAAAGTTCGATATTGGTACACTTGCTCAACCCGAAAAATTCGATTACTCCAAACGTGTTGAATTTGGTTTGATGGAAACTAATTTCACACTTGCTCAACTTGATTTAAAACGTCAACGCTATTCCTTTCTTCCTTATGCCTTTCTTTATGGTAGTTTGAGTGGCAATGCTTACCGCACCGAATTTACTGTCTTCGATACCTATCGTCCTTGGTATCCCACAGCTGTGGTCGGAGGAACTATTAAGATGCCTATTTTCACAGGTTTTCAGCGTGGCATCAAATGTCAAGAGGCTAAAATCTCATTAGAAAAAGCAAAGAACAATATGGATTTTATTAAGAAGTCTATCGATTTAGATTTGGCTTCAACTAGCACCAACCTTACCAATGCTTCGTCATCACTCGAAAATCAAAAGAAAAATATAAAGCTAGCCGAAGATGTAGTGAATGTTTCGAAAAAGAAATACGACCAAGGAGTAGGAAGTAATTTGGAAATGGTAACTGCCGAAACAACACTGAAAGAAGCACAAACCAATTACCTCAATGCTATGTACGAAGCCATCATTGCCAAGATAGAATTCGATAAAGCAAACGGTAACTTAAAATAATCGGCCCCTCCCAACCTCCCCGAAGGGAAGGAGACAGGACTTTAAAACAAAATAGTAAAAACGAAAATATAAATAAATAACAATCCGCCCTGCAAAGCATCTCTTTAGGAGAGGTTGAAGGGGCAGCATAAACTAACAATATGAAAAGAATAGTATTAGCCATTAGTGTAATTTCAATATTAACAGCATGCTCTCACAAGCCCGACAAGCAAGCCGAACTTGATAATTTGAAAAAACAAGAAGCGGAATTAAAATCGAAAATTGCAACGCTTGAAGCAGAAATCAACAAGTCTGATTCGGTACAAAGCGGAATTGCTGTGAGTGTAGCATCGTTAAAAACAGCAGTGTTCAAAAACTTTATCGATGTGGTGGGTCATGTTGAAGCTGACGAAAACGTAAGCATAAGTTCCGAAATGCCTGGAACCATTACTAAAATAAATGTAAAAGTAGGCGATGAAGTGAAGAAAGGCGATGTATTGGCCGAAACCGATGCACGTGCTATTGCTCAACAAATATCTGACTTACAAACCAACACCGATTTGGTAAATCAGATTTTTGATAAAACAAAATCATTGTGGGATCAGAAAATTGGAACCGAAGTTCAGTTCCTTCAAGCTAAAACCAACAAAGAAAGTATGGAGAAAAAGATGGCAGCATTGCAAGAACAATTGCGTATGTCTAAAATCATTTCGCCTATCAACGGTACTATAGATGCAGTGGATATTAAATTAGGACAAATGGTAATGCCGGGCTTAGCGGCCATTCGTGTTATCAATTTCTCGAACCTGAAAGTGAAAGCGGATGTAGCCGAAAGTTATGCTTCTAAAATTAAAAAAGGAAGTGAAGTTATTGTTCGTTTCCCTGATACCAACGACTCGTTGATTACAAAAGTAAATTTTGTGGCACGTGCTATCAACAACAGCACTCGTTCGTTTACGGTTGAAGTATTGCTCGACAACAAACAAGAATATCACCCGAACATGATTTCGCGTTTGAACATTAAAGATTACGAATCATCCGCTCCCGAAATTATTGTTCCTGTAAAAACCATTCAAAGAGATGAGAACAATGCATCCTTTGTATACGTAGCCGAAGGCAGTGCTGTGAAAAAACACTTGGTAACACTTGGTAAAGTATACAATGGTATGGCCGAGATTTCTTCTGGGCTTAAAGAAGGCGACCAGCTTATCGTTTCGGGTTACGATGTGATTAACGAAGGAAGCACCATTATTTATAAAAAATAACACAGCCACTCCCAACCTCTCCGAAAGGGAGGAGGTGATGCAACTGAAATGAAAAGTAAATATTAATAATAATAAAAACGCTCTGCGAAGCCTCTCTTTACGAGAAGTTGAAGGAGCTCAATAACTATGAATTTTAAAGAATTTAGACCTTCAAGCTGGGCAATAGACAATAGGGTAACTATTTTTATTGCCACCTTTATCCTGTGCTTTCTCGGTATTCAATCGTATAATAATTTACCTAAAGAAAGTTTCCCCGACATTGTGGTGCCTACCATTTATGTTACCACAGTGTATGCCGGAAACTCTCCAACCAATATCGAGAACCTTGTAACCAAGCCACTCGAGAAACAATTAAAATCCATCTCGGGTGTAAAAAAACTCAACAGTACTTCTTTGCAAGATGTATCGTCTATCATGGTAGAGTTTAATACCGATGTAAATGTTGCAGTAGCCAAACAAAAAGTAAAAGATGCTGTGGATAAAGCAGCCACCGATTTACCAAAAGATTTAACAGCCACACCTAATGTGCTCGAAGTTGCTTTCTCCGATATGCCAATTATGTATGTCAATCTGGCCGGAGACATTGACTTGAACAAACTGAAAAAATATGCCGACTTGCTGAAAGATAAAATAGAAAGCATGAAACAGATTTCCAAAGTAGTTATGGTTGGAAATCTGGAAAGAGAAATACAGGTAAATGTCGACATGTATAAATTACAGGCAGCATCCCTTTCTCTTGGCGATATTAAAAATGCCATGCGTTCAGAGAATCTAAATGTGTCGGGAGGATTAGTTCCGATGGATGGAATGAAACGAAACTTAACCGTAAAAGCCGAGTTTAAAACGGTTGAAGAAATAAAAAACTTGGTTATCAATTCGGCTACCAACGCTAAACTTTATTTAAAAGATATAGCTGAAGTAAAAGATGGAACCAAAGACCAAGAAAGCTATGCTCGTCTCGAAGGAAAGAATGTAATCACGTTGAACATTGTAAAACGTTCGGGTGAAAACTTGATTGAAGCTAGTGATAATATTACCAATGCCATCGCGCTTATGCAGAAATCAAAAGAGCTTCCTTCTGATTTAAGAGTAACTGTAACTGGCGACCAGTCGGAGAAAACAAGAAGCACGCTTCATGATTTGATTAACACCATCATCATTGGATTTATTTTGGTTACCTTCATTCTGATGTTCTTTATGGGCGTTACCAATGCAATTTTCGTTGCAGCATCTGTACCGCTTTCCATGTTCCTTGCCTTCTTGGTATTTCCTATGTATGGCTTTTCGTTGAACATGATTGTATTGTTCGCTTTCTTGCTTGCACTTGGTATTGTGGTGGATGATGCCATTGTGGTAATTGAAAACACCCATCGACTTTTCGAAAATGGAAAACGAGATATTAAAACAGCAGCCAAGATGGCTGCAGGTGAAGTCTTCCTTCCTGTGCTTAGTGGAACAGTTACTACACTTGCTCCATTTATTCCTCTAGCTTTTTGGGGTGGTATTGTAGGTAAGTTTATGTTCTTCCTTCCGGTTACCTTAATCACTACGTTGCTTGCATCGTTGGTTGTAGCTTATATCATCAATCCTGTGTTTGCCGTTCGATTTATGAAAACACATGAAGAAGAACGATTGAATTACGGACGATTAAACAGAATGGGAATCATGCGCATTATACTTTATGTAATTGCTTCTCTTCTTGGTCACGCTTTAGGACATCCTGCTTTCGGTAACTTAGTGCTTTTCTTTGCTGCGTTCATGTTGATTCACCGTTTCTGGTTATATAAAGTAATTGAGAATTTCCAAAACAAAACATGGCCTGCTTTCCGCGAACGTTATACTCGTTTTTTAATTCGTTTTCTAAAACGTCCTTGGATGGCGCTTGTTGGAACATTCTTTTTGTTTGTTTTCTCAGCAATCTTTTTTGCGGTGAGAAGTCCTAAAGTAGTGTTCTTCCCTCAAGGTGATCCTAACTTTGTGTATGTATATGTAAAATTACCGACTGGAACTGACCCTTCCATCACCAACAATGTGATGTTGCAGGTAGAGAAAAAAGTGAATTCAGTTTTGGGCGATTCGAATAAGATTGTGAAATCAATCATCACGAATGTTACTAAACAAACCACCGACCCTCGCGACCAAGATCAAAGTGATTATCCAAACAGAGGAAAGATTGCTATTTCGTTTGTTGAGTTCGAATATCGTGGAGGGTTATCGACTATGAAATATCTCAGGCAGTTACAAAAATTGCATTGGAACATTCCTGGAGCTGACATAACGGTCTCACAAGAACAAAACGGACCACCAGTGGCAAAGCCTGTTAACATTGAGATTAGAGGAGATAAATTTGATGAGTTGGTGAGCAATTCCATCCTATTGAAACAATACCTCAACAGTCAACAAATACCAGGTTTGGATAATCTCAGGTCCGACTTTGAAAGTAATAAACCTGAAATTGTTTTTAATATCGACCGCGAAAGAGCCAACAGAGAAGGAATTTCAACTGCACAAATTGCAATGGAAATTCGTAATGCAGTGTATGGTATTGATCAGCCATCGAAGTTCAGAGATGAGAATGATGAGTATCCAATACAGATTCGTTATAAAATGGATCAACGAAATAATATCGAAGCATTGCGAAATCTGAAAATAACTTTCCGTGATATGAACATGGGAGGTATTCTGAGAAGTGTTCCATTGGCTGCTTTCTGCGACATTCAATACAGTAATACCTATGATGGTATTAAACGTAAGATGCAGAAACGAGTGATTACTTTATCATCAAACGCTTCAGCTGGGTTCAACGAAAACGAAGTAGCTGCTTCGGTTCAGAAAGCATTGAAAGGATATAAAAAACAAGGCAGTGTAGAAATTGCTATGACTGGACAAAAAGAAGAACAAGCCGAAACAGGTGCCTTCCTTGGTCGTGCCATGGGAATTTCCATCTTAATTATTCTACTTGTTTTGGTGGCTCAATTTAATTCTATTGGTAAACCTGTTATTATCCTCACCGAAATATTCTTTAGTATTATTGGTGTGTTGCTGGGTACTGCCATTTTTAAAATGGACATGAGTATTGTAATGACCGGTATTGGTATTGTTGCGCTTGCCGGAATTGTGGTGAGGAACGGAATCTTATTGGTGGAATTTGCCGAGTTGTCGCGCCACGAAGGAATGAGCCTTTGGGATGCTACCATAGAAGCAGGAAGAACCCGTATGACTCCGGTTATTCTTACTGCTTTTGCAGCTATACTTGGTTTAATTCCGTTAGCAGTAGGATTGAACATCGACTTTGAAACCTTGTTAACACACGGCAATCCTCATATTTATTTTGGAGGTGATAACGTCATCTTCTGGGGACCTCTATCATGGACAATGATATTCGGATTGGGCTTTGCAACCTTCCTTACCTTGTTGTTGGTTCCAGCCATGTATTTAATTGCTGAAAGACTAAAACGTAAATCACTGATTATACTCGAACATTTTGGAATGCCAAAATCTGCCATGTACATTCCATTCTATATTCTAGTATGCCGTGGTATCTTATTTTTCCAAGGAAAGAAATTGGATTATGGAGATTTAGATCACTAGAAAAGAATCGATACAAAAAAAGAAAGGTCATTAGTGCTATACTAATGACCTTTCTTTTTTACTAATATGCTTTCCTTGCTTAGGTGTACTTCCCGTTGTTAAGTTTGATTTTAAAGTAAATGAACGCGCTTATTTCTTTTCGATTGGCAAGCCTTTCGAAGCCCATGAAGAAAATCCTTTCGACATGTTTACCACTTTTTTGAAATGATGTTTCTCCATAAATTCGGCACACTCGCCACTTCTGCCTCCTGCTGCACAATAGATATAGTAGGTTTTGTTTTTGTCCAATTTATCCACTTGTTGTTCCGAATCCTTTGCCAGCCAATCGAGTTGAATAGCTCCTTTTACAAAACCTTTTTTCGTTAATTCTTCATTGGTTCGTAAATCAATGATTACTCCGTTTTTATCAGCGCTCGAAAGTTTTTGAAATTCTTCGACCGACACGTTTGATACAATGCTTGATGTTGTTGATTGAGCAACCACTGAAAGTGAACATGCACAGAGAATAATGAATAGAATATTTTTCATGAGGTAATGTTTTAGTTATTGTTTACTGACGCAAAGCTAATTCTTTTTAATAAATTTGGAACTTTAAAATAAATGAAATCATAATCCAAACCATTTGAAAGGAGTAGTCATTAAATCGACAGGAAGTTGGTACACCGTTTTGTTGAATGGCAAAACCATTGTGGATTGCCGTATCAAGGGATTGTTTCGAATAAAAGAAATTAAATCAACCAACCCTATTGCTGTGGGCGATTGGGTGGATTTCGAAATTGAAGAAGATGGAAGAGGTGTTATTCATTCGATTGACGAACGCAAGAATTACATCATCCGAAAATCCATTAATCTTTCCAAACAATCGCATATCATTGCGGCAAACATGGATCAAGCATTGCTGATTGTAACCTTGGCAATGCCCCGAACATCGACAGGTTTTATCGACCGTTTCTTGCTTACTGCTGAGGCCTATCACATTCCGGTGAGTATTATTTTCAATAAGATTGATTTGTTTGAAGAAGATGATGTGATGAAGGATGTGGATGATTTTATCAGTGTGTACGAACGGATAGGTTATAAATGCTACAAAGTGTCGGCTATTGACAATAGAAGTTGCGACTTATTAATGAGTTTAACCAAAGATAAAACCACACTCTTTTCAGGACATTCGGGAGTTGGCAAATCGACTTTGATAAATAGAATGGATGCTAACCTCGACCTGAAGGTGGGAGCTATTTCGGAAGCACATAGCAAAGGAAAACATACCACCACCTTTGCCGAGATGCACCAACTCAGTTATGGAGGCTATATCATCGACACACCTGGAATAAAAGAACTTGGACTGGTGGATATGGAAAAAGAAGAGATATCGGCTTATTTCCCCGAGATGCGTGCCATCCGACATCAATGTAAATTCAACAATTGTCTTCACCTCAACGAACCTAAATGTGCCGTAATAGCTGCTGTGGAGAAAGGTGATATAGCTGCATCAAGATACAACAGCTATTTGGGTATTATGAATGGAGAAGAGCTGATAGCCCCTCTCTGACTCTCCCCGAAGGGGAGAGAACCTAATCTTATAAATGATGAGATATAATTTTTTTACGAATACAATTTCCTCTCCCCTTCGGGGAGAGATAGAGAGGGGCTCATGAAAGCAGTAATACAACGTGTTTCACAGGCATCGGTTACCATCGATGGAAATATAAAAAGTGCTATCGGTGCGGGATTATTGGTTTTGCTAGGCATAGAAGAAGCCGATACAGCAGATGACATCACATGGTTGAGCGCAAAAATAATTAACTTAAGAATACTTGCCGATGAAAACGGAGTGATGAATGTATCGGTAAAAGATGCAGGAGGAGAACTCCTTTTGGTATCGCAGTTTACCTTACATGCTTCCACCAAAAAAGGCAATCGACCATCGTATATAAAAGCAGCTCGTCCTGAATTTGCTATTCCGATGTACGAAAAAATGATAGAACAATTAACACTTGACTTAGGAAAACCTATTAAAACCGGTGTGTTTGGAGCCGATATGAAACTGAGTTTGCTGAACGATGGGCCTGTTACCATTATTATGGATAGTAAAGACAGGCAATAGAGAGTAGGGAATAGGCAATAGGAAGCTTGCTTTCTAATTCTTTATTGGAAGAAAAACTAAGCCCTAAAGCTTTTACTGAATTACTATTTTTTTGTTCGTTACGTTCTTCTTCTCATCTGTTATGTTTAGAAAATAAATTCCGTCTTTCATTTCTCCTTTTTCTATTATACAATCATTGCCTGTAAAGTTTATTGTTTTAATTTCTTTGCCAAGCAGGTCGGTAATTCTTATTGTTGTATTCTTTTGCACTTCGGTAAAAGTAATTGTTGTTAGTGATGAGAATGGATTAGGAAAAACACTCATATCCAATTTATTTATTTCGGTTATTCCAACTGTAGAAATATTGAAACAAGTTGAAGTGTCCACACATCCATTTTCAGTTATAATTACAGCGTAATCACCATTTACGATTGCTGTGTAACTTTGGTTGGTCTCGCCTGTAAGGTGTGAGAAACCGTTATTGCAATCCACCCACTGATAATTTGCTCCTGTGGAATTGGCTGTTAACAGAGGAGGAGTTACCGTTACTGAAACATCCACATTATTGATGGTTAAATAGAGTGTAGCCAACGAATCACAACCAAAAACACCCGTTAATGCAGCTGTATAAATTCCGGAAGAAGAGTAAGTATTACCATCTGTTGGCCAAAAATAATTTCCGCAGGCAATAGCAGTATCCGAACCGGCATAGGCTGAATGCACCATTAAATTAGTTACTACAATGCTATCGCTGTTATTTATATCTTGTAAAATATCAATAAAAACTCCAGTGGATGTATAAGTGTTATTTCCAACTATGATACTATCACCCTGACAAAAACTGATGTTTTGAGTGGTAACCCCTGTTAAGAAACCAAAAGTAAATGCCCCTGAATTGGCGATTGCCGAATTGGTAACAATACTGCCTGCTCCCGTACCTGTGCACGTTCCTGTGGCGGTTGAAAGTAAATTGTCCCAAGACACACCATTAAAATTAGCAATGGATAACTCATTACAATTAGTGATGGCACTAACGGATGCATCTTCCCAATACAACTCAACAGAAACTGGAGACGCAAATGCTAACGAATTAAATTGCCAGTGCTCTATATTACTAACAGCTGTAAGTGGTAAATTTACAGGGGAAATAACAGCAGGAGAGTTGTCGAAATATTCTGCTTTGTACTGTGCATTTATATCCAAAGGTGCACTCATGGCCATCCTTCTCCATTTATTGTTTTTACCAATAGGAAACACAAATGCATCATTCCCTGATTTAATCATTGGGCCATTAACAAAACTCACTGCACTTCCTATGTTAGAAGTGGCATTATCGTTTAGCGTAAGCAGGTGTGTTGAACTTGTATTTAATTTACCTGTTGTTAATTCAAGGTGTCCGATGATATTGACGTTGGTATTAATGTCCATACCCGATGCAGAAGTGTTATCTGCAGTTAAATTATAAAATGCTATGGATGCGGCACTAGTAATGGTTTGCGGATTACTTCCATTAAAATATAATGTATTGGTATTTGCAATAAAATTTCCGGCTGCATTAAAATCTCCGCTTATGTTTATTACAACCGGACTCTGATGATTAACGCTGCCTGCATTTTGAATAAATACGGTATGGAACTGATAACTGCCATTGCCTTGCAAAATAGTGCCGCCATTAAAGTAAGTACTTACATTGGTTGCAAAAAATACTCCCTGGTTATTAAATGAATTACTACCGCTAATAGATAAGGATGAATTTCCGGTTTGAATAATACTATCATTTATATACAGATTATCAATAAGACTTCCGCTATAATTTACTACTGCGTTTCCGTCCATTTTTAAATACATATTTACAGTACTTAAAGCCGTATTTTGTATCAACCCGGTTATGGAGGTATTACCTCCGTTCAATAAAACTTTTGGAGTTCCTGAACCGGGCGAAATGCCAAGCCAAAGAAGGTCTCCGTTCAAATTGAATGTTCCGGCATTCATGGTAAAAGTGGGTTCGTAAGGTCCGAATTCATTATCAAGCGAAAGGCTGCCATTAACGGTGAGCATTCCTCCATTCATATTAAACTGGCAGGAGTTCAAAACGCTTCCATCTGCCAAGGCTAATAATTGTCCTACTGTAATAGCGCCTCCGTTAAAATTAAAAATGCCTCCAAGATCCAGCAACAGTCGTTGGCCTACACCAACTGTTCCATTTTGCATAGTGGTAACACTATTTTCACCCGTTATGAATCGTTGGTTTACATTTACTGTTCCCCCGTTGATATTCATATTCCCACCTAAATCAATTATTAATCTGCTACCTGCTTGCAAAGTACCGCTATTAATAGTCAGCAACGAATTTACATCGTTCACCACTATATTGCCTGTAGTCGAAACATTTGCATTTATGGTCAGTTGTCCGCCATTAAGTATTGTTATGGTGCTTGCAGTAAAAGTAGAATTCGTTGCTATAACAGGTTGCATGGCTGCCCCGGTATAATTAGCAGGGTCAATCGTTAGGGCGGAGCCACTTGTTGGCGGAGCCGACCAATTGTTGGCATTGTTCCAATCAGAATTTACTGTTCCTCTCCAGTTTTGCGAAAAAGTGTTTTGAGAAATTAATAGAATTGTAATAAAGGCAGTGGTTATTTTTTTCATTTAGTTTAGTTGTTTGTGCTTACTCTCTCTGTTTCTTGCTCTTGTTGGTGTTTTCACCAACAAGTTTAATTGTTAATTATTACTTTTTATATTCAATACGTTTGTTGGTGAAAAAACACCAACAAAGGCGGAAATAACCGTCACTCTATCCGTTACAAATATAATCTGTTTTAATTTATAATTCATCAGACGGGATTTTTATATTTTGAATACTTTTTGTACTTAGTTTGGCGTAGCGTCCCGCTACGTCATATATAACAAGTCCTCTAGACTTCTATTTTTAGTTTAAAGGCGGGACGCCTTGTTAAACTGGACGTAGCGGGACGCTACGCCCAACGGGGGATTTTGTTTTTAAGTACTAGATGTGGTGGTGAGGACACCACCAACTATGCGGCACAGGCGAAACACGCCTGCGCCAGCGGGGGCTTCCAATTTTATCCAACCTCTATTTCCCTTCACAAATATACACCAATTTTCAAATCTCCAAACTATACCTTATATATAAGTATGGTTTTACGAATGGCAGGACGATATACCAAACTCCATTAAAGTTCTATTTCATTCAACTTACCCTGAACAAAAGCAAAAATTCCAGGAGTAAATGCCCGAATTTGAAAAGATTAATCGGAAAGCGAAAAAGATTAACCGGAAACGAAAAAAGATTAACCGGAAACGAAAAAAGATTAACCGGAAACCAAAAAAGATTAAACGGAAATCAAAAAAGATTAAACGGAAAGCGAAAAAGATTAAACGGAAGGTGAAAAAGATTAACCGGAAGCGAGAAAAGATTAATCTCCCCAAAACAGCGCTTTTTCTCTCACTTTTCCCTTGTTGGTATTTTTCATCTTCAAGGATAAATTTGAGTGTATATCTATGCTTTTTAATCACATAGTTAGGCAATGTTAGTATAAAAGAGATGGAGAAAAACACATATTGGTGCAGGAAGTGTTTACATTGCTGCAATGAGTGGTTACATTGGTGCAATGAGTGGTTACATTGGTGCAATTAGTGGTTACATTGCTGCAATGAGTGTTTACATTGCTGCAATGAGTGTTTACATTGGTGCAATGAGTGTTTACATTGCACCAATAAGTGTTTTTTGAGAAGAAATATGGGTTTATATCAATACGTTAAGTGTTTTAAATGCAGTGAGAAATCCCTGACCTTATTGCAGTATCTTATTTAATGGCGTTTGTACAATTGCCTACTGAACAATTACAAAAATGTCTTTGCGTCTTTCTGCCTTAGCGGTAAATCTATTGAACTATTGCCAACTGCAAAATTGTAAAATTTTCTTTGCGCCTAATTACTATTAACTACTACCTCCTACTCAAACCTTAATGCCTCAATAGGGTCGAGGCGGGCAGCTTTAGCAGCAGGGTAAAGTCCAGAAACTAAGCCTACCACCATACAAAGTAGTATGCCACTGAAAATCCAAACCCAAGGCACTATGAAGCCAACACCCAATTGAAACGAGATAAGATTGCCAATGGCCATGCCCAAAAGTATACCTAACAAACCTCCAATTTGGCAAATTACAATGGCTTCAACCAAAAACTGAGTTCGAATTACTTTTTTGGTAGCACCCATTGCTTTTCGTATGCCTATTTCGCGTGTTCGTTCGGTTACCGATACCAGCATGATGTTCATTAGCCCTATGGCAGCACCTAGCAAGGTGATGATGCCAATTAAAGTGGCACCGGCAGTTACTTTCTGAATATTGTCTATCAGTAGTTTTGCCAAGTTATCGCTCTTCGTTATTTCGAAATTACTGTCTTCGCCCAGTTTCACATTTCTCACAATTCTAAACACACCAGTAGCTTCGTTTATGGCAAGTTCCATGAGCTGTTGGTTGGTCACCATCACATTGATGGTATACGTCATTTCGGGCCGCGAGAAATATTGTCGCACGTTGTTCAGCGGAAGTATTCCTATTTTATCACCACCAAACCCAGCGCTATTTCCTTTCGATTTAAGTATGCCAACGATTTTGTATTTGCCATTTCCAATGGTTATTACTTTATCTATGGGGTCGTCTTTGGTAGAAAAAAGAGCCGAAATAACATCCTTGCCCAATATCACCACATGGCTGCCATATTGTGCTTCTTGAGCCGAGAAGTTCCTACCTTTTTCTATCTCGTAGCCCGAAGTAAGCATGTAGTTTTCGTCACCACCAAACACTTGAATGTTGGGGTTAGTTTTTTTCGATTCGTATTTCATCACACTGGCTCCTGATGCGCGGGTAGAAACCGAAGGGCTAGCCGGGAACACAAACTCATGCGTAAATCGAGTAGCTTCTTCATACGTAATGCTACGGAAACGTTTTGCTTTTCTACCATTTTGTCCGATGTGCATGGTCATCTCTCGGTTTCGTATGGTAAAAGTATTGGCTCCCATATTGGTGAAATTGCTATTGATTGAAGATTTAATAGCGTCAATAGAAGTAAGGATGCCCACCAAAGCCATGATACCGATGGAAATAATAAGAGCAGTAAGGATGGTTCGCAACAACTGACTACGGATAGCACGTAGCGAAATTCTAATATTTTCTTTGATAAATGAAGCCATCCGTTATGAATAATTGAAATGCAAAATTAGAAAACAAATTGGATTTTAAGTTGAATCTTCGGACTTGAATCCCTTTTAGAAATATTTTCGATAAAAATGAACACCAAATCGCGATAAAAATGTACTTTTAGGTCGTAAAAAAAAATAGTACCGCCAATGGCAAAAATATATTTACACAAATCTTTTCTTTTTATCGTTCTTGTTTCGTTTGTATGTGGACTTAATACAGCCTATGCACAAGCAAAAAAAGGCGATACTCCAAAAGGAAAGACAACCACCACTCCACAAAAAACAGCAACACCTGCTAAAACAAATCAAGCAGCAAAACCAGCCAATACCAAAAATATAAAAGCAAGAGGAATAATAGCTGCCGATATGGATTGCTTGGTGAAAGTAAATGGTTCGGCCAAGTTGGTAAATGCTACCGCCTATACCGCCAAAGTGGTGATGCTTGTATATGGAATCAATACCATCGAAGCTACTTCTACTGATAAAAAGAATCCGGCTTCGTTTCGTACCACCATTGATGTAAAAGATACTACCAAACAAATCATCGAAATTTCTTTTTTTGATGATAAAAAGTTTTTGGATTATGTGAAAGAAGGTCGTGTAGACATGGTAGAAACAGCCATCAAAAAGAATCCTGATTTGACAAACAATGAAGGACAAATATTAGTGAGCTCGCCATTGCAACTTGCCATTGTTAATTCGCAACCCGACATCGTGAAATTACTAGTGAAGAATGGAGCTAAATTCAATTCGCCCGAATACATTTATCCAATGCACAAAGCAGCAATATTTGCATCATCTCAAAAACCGAAAGACAAAGACATCGCTCCAGATAGAGAAATGATTGAATTCTTTTTAACCAAAGGATGCAAACTGAATGAGAAAGATGAAGGAGGAAACACTTTGTTACATGCCGCTTGCCGAGGATTAAAGTTAGACTTGGTCATGTTTCTATTAGACAAAGGACTTGACATAGATGCAAAAAACGATTTTGGAGATACTCCATTGAAAATAGCAGAAGCAAAGGGTGGTGTATCCATCATCAATTATTTAAAATCGAAAGGTGCGAAAGAAGATAAACTTAAAGATAGTTTAGAAGAAAAGAGTGATGATACCTCAAGTGAAAAATAGGAATTCCAACTTCCTTCAATTGGATTTTCTTTTTTCAGTTAATTTTACAATTCATTTACAAAACAACAATAATAACACAATAATTTAATTATGGCATTCGATATCGAGATGATCAAGGAAGTGTATAAAAACCTTCCAGGGAAAGTAGAGGCAGCGCGAAAATTAGTAGGACGTCCGCTTACATTAACAGAAAAAGTTCTTTATTCACATTTGCATAAAGACCAGAAACCGGAAAATTTCGGAAGAGGAAAATCGTATGTGGATTTTACACCCGACAGAGTGGCTATGCAAGATGCTACCGCTCAAATGGCATTGTTACAGTTTATGCAGGCAGGTCGCCCAAAAGTGGCTGTTCCTTCTACCGTACATTGCGACCACTTAATTACAGCAAAAAACGGAGCGAGCGAAGACTTAGCATTTGCTAACAAAGAAAGCCGCGAAGTATATGATTTCCTTGGTTCGGTATCTAACAAATATGGTATTGGTTTCTGGAAACCGGGAGCAGGTATTATCCATCAAGTGGTATTAGAAAACTATGCATTCCCTGGCGGAATGATGATTGGTACCGATTCGCATACTGTAAATGCAGGCGGATTGGGAATGATTGCAATTGGTGTTGGTGGTGCTGATGCCTGTGATGTAATGGCAGGTTTAGCTTGGGAATTGAAAATGCCTAAATTGATTGGTATTAGATTGACCGGTAAATTGAATGGCTGGACAGCTCCTAAAGATGTAATATTAAAAGTGGCAGGCATACTTACCGTAAAAGGCGGAACAGGTGCAGTGGTTGAATATTTTGGTGAAGGTGCTACTTCAATGAGTTGTACCGGCAAAGGAACAATATGTAACATGGGAGCTGAAATTGGTGCTACCACTTCTACTTTCGGTTACGATGATTCCATGTCGCGTTATTTAAAAGCAACTGGTCGTGCTGATGTAGCCGAACTAGCTGACGGAGTAAAACAACATTTGACAGCAGACGCTGAAGTATACGCTGACCCTGAAAAATATTTCGATGAGGTAATCACTATCGATTTGAATACATTGGAACCACATGTAAACGGACCTTTCACTCCGGATTTAGCTACACCTATTTCTCAGTTGAAAGACGCTGCCATCAAAAACGACTGGCCGTTGAAAATTTCGGTTGGTTTGTTGGGTTCTTGTACCAATTCTTCTTACGAAGATATTTCCCGTGCGGTGAGTTTGGCAAAACAAGTTTCTTCAAAAAACTTAAAATCGAAAGCAGCATACTTAATCAATCCGGGTTCGGAACAAATTCGTTATACCATCAAACGCGATGGGTTTATGGAAGTGTTCGACAGTATCGGTGCTAAAGTATTTACCAATGCCTGCGGCCCATGTATAGGCATGTGGGACAGAATGGGTGCAGAGAAACAAGAGAAAAACACCATCATCCATTCGTTCAACCGTAACTTCGCTAAACGTGCTGATGGAAATCCAAACACGTATGCGTTTGTAGCATCACCCGAAATAGTTACCGCAATGGCTATTGCAGGTGATCTTACTTTTAATCCACTTACCGATTATCTTACCAACGAAAAAGGAGAGAAAGTAAAATTGGATGCTCCATCAGGAGATGAATTACCGTTAAAAGGATTTGCAGTGGAAGATCCGGGCTATCAAGCACCGGCTGCTGACGGAAGCAAAGTGAACATTTTAGTTTCAACTACTTCCGACCGTTTGCAATTACTCGACCCATTCACTGCTTGGGAAGGTGTTGACTTGAAAGGATTAAAACTCCTGATTAAAGCAAAAGGAAAATGTACTACCGACCATATCTCTATGGCAGGCCCATGGTTAAAGTACCGCGGACACTTAGATAATATTTCGAACAATATGTTGATAGGTGCTGTAAATTTCTTTAACGAAAAAACAGACTGCGTAAAAAATCAATTAACAGGAGCTTACGATGCGGTGCCGAAAGTGCAACGTGCTTATAAAGCTCAAGCCATTGGTTCGATAGTGGTTGGAGATGAAAATTATGGTGAGGGTTCGTCTCGTGAACACGCAGCCATGGAGCCTCGTCACTTAGGTGTTCGTGCTGTTTTGGTTAAATCATTTGCTCGTATTCACGAAACCAATTTGAAAAAACAAGGAATGCTTGGTTTAACATTTGCCGACAAAGCAGATTATGATAAAATAAAAGAAGATGATTCAATTGATATCATCGGTTTAACATCGTTTGCTGCCAACACTCCATTAACAGTAGTGTTGAATCATAGTGAAGGAAGCCGTGAAGAAATAAAAGTAAATCATACCTACAACGACCAGCAAATAGAATGGTTTAAAGCAGGTGGTGCATTGAATATTATTCGGGCTAATGTAAAAGCATAAAGTTCACCAGAACTAAATCGTTCTAAAAACAAAACCTCCTTACAATTAGTTGTAAGGAGGTTTTTTGTTTAGTCTTTCACTCGGTTAAATCTAAGTGCTTTCAACATCCAATTGGGTAATGGTTTCGTGGCATCACGTTTCCTTAGATCGAGGTACCAACCTAATTTTTTGAGGATAGGAATTTTCTTTGTTTCAACAAATTCTATCAAGGCTCCATCTGGGTCTTCAATATAACTAAAGTGACCTGCAGCTTCTCCCATATCAAATTTTTCACCACTGTCTACTGTGTAGGGGTATCCCTTTGAGGTACATCGTTCTTTCATGGCAGATTGGTTGCTAATGTCGAAACAAAGATGAATAAACCCTTGGTCGCCCCAAAAACGATTCTCGAATATTTTTCGTGGACTGCGTTCGTAAGTCTTCACAAGTTCTATTTGACTTGCGCCAAGTAATTGTGAAAAAGCACCTACTCGTGGAGCACTGTGTCCGAGTAGTACCCTTCTCATCTTTAGCTTTCCAGAAGGAAGGTTTTTGAAATCATCAAATACTCCGGTCTGGTCGTAAATCACCGTATCATATCCCAATATATCAGCATAAAATCTCATAGAACGGTCCATATCACTTACACCAATCATGCATCCTGATGGGCCTCCTGTGAGTTGTTTGCCTGTCCCAAACCATGTGTCACCAATAACTATTTGAAACAAATTATTCCAAGGGTCGCGCAGGTAGAAGGTATCGTTACCAGCAACATCCTTTGTTAGTCCGCTAATAATATTCACGTTTTTCGATTTCAAGAACTCGTAAGAGGCCTTTACATCTTTCGATTTCATTCGGGTGCAATAAAAGCCAAAGTCACCAAGTTGTAGTTCGAACGAACAAGGTTGGGGTACACGACTTGTGTATTGCCATATTTCGAAACCTCCGCCACCTGCCATGTTTATCGCCAATATAGCGTGTCGTTGATGAGGTTTGCCTCCAGTATAGGGTAACATCAAATTCGCTTCAGCAGCTTCTTCAAAGATTGGGATATCCATACCAAAGTGTATGCGGTACCAATCAAAAGCTTCATGAACATCAGGTATCCCGATTCCTATTTGTTGAATCCCTGCTATTGTTGGAGTTCCATGTGCTTTTCCCGAAGGTGAAAAATTTGTTGTATTATTCATTGTTCTTGTTAATCTTTACTCTCTGCCTTCCCTTTTGAAAAGGACTGAAGCGTTGAGGTGTATTATTCTGGTTTTTGTTTTTTTATTAATTTTGAAAATAAGGTTGGAAAAAAGCGTTTAACCCAGATAGCTCTAAGTTCTTTTCCTCCAACAAAAAGTTCTTCTTTGTTTTTTTCTATTGCAACTAGTATTTGTTTGGCACAAGCTTCAGCACTTATACCTTGCTCTGTACTTGGATCCATGTGGTTGTGTTTTGTACCTTGGCTAGTAAGAGCGTTAACTGAAATGTTTGTACGTATTTTCCCAGGGCATACAATCAGCACTTGAACATTATCACCTTGAATTTCCATTCTCATCGATTCGAAAAAACCATGAAGCGCATGTTTAGAAGCCGAATATGCTGAACGAAGATAAAACCCAAACTTTCCTGCAATGCTACTAATGACAATAATATGGCCACTTTTTTGTTTTATCATATAAGGCAATACCGACTTGGTGAGAGCTATGGTTCCAAAAAAATTGACCTCCATTATTTTTCTATCAATATCAATAGTAGTTTCTTTTGTAAGCGAACGCTGACTAATTCCTCCATTGTTAATCAATAGGTCAATCCTTCCAAATTTTGCAATCACTTTATGAGTGAGTTCATCAATCGTTGAAGTGTTGGCAAGGTCGAGGGGAAGTACCATGATGTCATCATCTTGTAATTCTAAGGATGATTTCACACGATGCAATTCATCTATTCTTCTAGCAGAAAGTATAAGCTTCGCACCTTTATTAGCAAACTCAATTGCTAGTGCTTCGCCTATTCCGGATGAAGCTCCAGTGATCCAAACCACTTTATTGTTAAACGAATTCATTGATTGCAAAAGTAGCTTAATTTTTTATACTAACTTTGTAGCAGTATAAAAAGTATGGGGAGAAGAATTATTTTTGTTTTTATTTGTTTGGTATTTGTGGCTTGTTCAGGCGAAAAAGCTGTGGTTATTCCAGATTCAGTTTTGTCAAAGGAAAAAATGGCAGAGGTAATGCTTGATATTCACCTCATGGAAGCTTCTATGAATATTTCTGGTGTGAATCCTAATAAGATTGACTTGGCAGGTAGCAAGGTACCACTTAACATCGATGTTCTGAAAAAACACAACTTGACCAAAAAGCAATACGATGAAAGTTTTAGCTTTTATTCCAACCATCCCGAACTGCTATCTCAAGTGTATCAACAAATATTGAACGACCTAAGCAAGTTGCAAGCTGAAGTTTCGAACAAGAAATAGGTGAATCAAATTCTATCTTTGATGAACAAAGCAGCTGTTTCTTTTATGGCTTCTTCTACTGGAATAAATTTATAATCTGGGAAAGAGGAAAGGATTTTATTGTTCGAAAAAAAACTTCTTCTATGAGCCGAACGAGCTGTTTCTTTGGTAATAAGAGGAGAAGCCCCAGTGATGAGGTGTCGGAGTTTTTCTTCGCGCCAAGCAAAACCACTCAATAGTTTTCCAGCTTTTATGCTCGATTTAGGACGATTGAAAGCTTCGTGTATTGAGTCGAAGAAGTTTCTAAAAGCAACATTTTCTGAATTTAAAATATAGCGTTCGTTGATGATTTCGCTATCCATCAGTTTTGTCATCAATGCAGTTACATCGCGTACATCAACAAATCCATTCCAACCATTGGTGTAAAATTTTATACCATTATATGCTTTTGAAAACATGTTCGAACTGCTTTGTTGCCAGTTACCCGGACCAATGATTACTGAAGGATTAACAATTACTACATTCAAGCCTTCTTCTGCCGCACGCCAAACTTCACGTTCAGCAGCATATTTGCTAATCGCATAATTCGAATTTTCTGGAGACGATTTCCAAAACATTTCTTCGGTACATAATTCATCATTTTTTGTTCTGCCAATAGTTGCGATGGAACTTACATGAATAAATTTCTTAATGTTTTTTTCGATGGCTGCGTTCACCATATTTTCTGTACCTTCAATATTGGTTCGCATCATTTCGTATTCGTGTTTAGGTTCGAACGAAACCATGGCAGCACAATGATAAACTTCTGAAACACCATCCATCACTTCCATCAAGGAGTAAACGTCAAGTAAATCAGCATCGACCCATTCAATATTTTTAATTAATTCATCAGCTTGATTTGTGTAATATGAAAACACTTTTTTAACCTGAGAAGTATTACTAGTACTACGTTTTAGTGCACGTACCTTTTTACCCGACTTACATAAATCGAAAAGAAGATGTGTGCCTACTAATCCTGTTCCTCCTGTAACTAAAATCAAAGCGTTTTGAATATATAGGCTGCAAATTTATCTTTTTAATTGAAAAGAAAAGACTAATTAGGTTGATAATGAAAGGAAATAAGAAAAAGTGATTTAATACAAATCTTGTGCGTCAATCAAATCAATCACGTCATCGGTTTTGCTTTTACCCAATTTGACATTGCTTTTTAATAACTCGGTATTGGTATGTTGTAAATTATTGTCACCGGAACTGTTACTATTATTCATGTCAACAGCATTATACATTTGTATATTGTTGTAGATAGATTTTGTTTTCCCAAACTTGATGACTACGCCAAAATCAACAAACAAACCATTTTTAATTTTCTGTTTATAATTCTTATCATAGCGATTAATCATATTAGCTTTACCAGAAGTTGGGAAAAATTGGATGTTATTGCCAGTCGTAAGGCCACCGCTCAAATAACAATTAATATGTTTAGAAGGGGTTACATCGATTCGTGTCCCCAATAGAAATTCTGTTCGTCCAAAATACATTGTTTTGTGATCATAAATACTACCCAATTCAATTGAATCGTGGTTTGAAAAAGTATAGAATCCTCCTTGGGGTTTGGCATATAAACTCGTGCTAATGTACTTTCCTGATGGTATGCTAAGGGTTACACTCCTTGGAAACTGAAGACTTAGATTGACTTTATCAAGTCTTCCTATTCTAACTCCAACATAAGGTAGGTTGAATAGATTTCCATATAAAAATGAGCGTGTAAACCCAATTCGGAAACTAAAGCGATCGTTCACGGAACAATTGTAAAGCAAGGTAGTTGATAACCTCAGTGTTCTGGTTGTGCGGTATCCTCTATCTTGAGTAATGAAAGGAGCTACTTCAACGAAAAATATACTTCTCTTTCCGTTATTATACAAACCTCGAAAACCCAAATAAGTTTTTGATAGAGTATGTTCACTTATTCCACCAAAATTAAGGTATAAGTTAGTGAGTCCTCCAGTAAGAAGAAAATGAAGGTTTTTTATCCGTGTACTATCTTTATTGTAATAGTCTTTTGTGTAAATAGGTGTGGTAAACCCCAATGTCAATTGACTTATCTTGTAAGACTTTAGTCGTTCGGAAACCTTGTTAACTGTATCAAGTGTTCTTTGGGTTGGAATGTAGAAGTTTCCATAGATTGTAGTGTTGAAATAATGTTTAGGAAGTTTTATTGGCCTAGATGCAATACTGTCAAAGGCAAAAAGCTTTGTATGGTTAAGTACAAAGCATATCAATAAAACACAAAACCATTTTGCTACCTTCACCTTAGTTCTCCTTGATCGAATTAATTATTTCTCTCTTAAAACTTTCTTCTGCCCTGCGAATGGCAGCAACCTTTTTTACAGGCAAAACCTTTTTGAATTTTTCGTAATAATCTTTGTATAGTTCATATTCCTTTTGTCGTAATGTTAACTCAGCGGCTAGGTATTCTTCTGCCTCTTTATCCGTTTGGAAATTATAATTAGTTTGTGCGTTGTACTTTTGTCTAAACGTTTTTCTGACAGCATTTAGTTTGTCATTCATTTCGTTGTAAAGTGGCCAAAAGTCTTGTGCTTCTTTTGATGTGAAGTCGACTCTGTTGTTTATAAAGGCAGTTCTTAGCGCATCAATCTTGTCTCGTTTAGCATCTGTTTGTCCATACAATTGTACTAGACTCAAACAGGAGAACAAGAGAATAAGAAAATACCTATAAGAAGTTTTCATTTCGATATTATTCAGTTTTGTTAATCAACTTTTTCGAGGGAATGCTGTCAACGTCTTTTGACTTGTTTATCTGCTTATCCAACTTCTCCACATCCACCATTTCGTACAAATTATCATCATCCATTTCGCGAATGGTATGTTCGTTTAGCATCTCTCTTTTCTCCAAACATGCGAGTGTTTTACAATCTCCATCAGGTAACGATGTGTTGTTTTTAAAATAGAACAATGCTGAAATGCCAACTATAACTATCATTCCAAGTGCGAATCCGAATTTCGGTTTCAATAATACCAACAGAATCTGATTCCAAACGGTAGTGTTTTTTACATCGGACCTGTAAATTTTTGCCTTTATGTTATCGGATAAGGTGTCAAAGTAATCCGTGTTCAGTTCAAAACGAAGTGGTTTGTCGAGTGATAAAAGGGTAGGGAATTCTTTCAACTCTTCTTGTAATTCAATCTTTACTTTGATTTCTTTTGAAAGAGCGTCAATGTAATTGGTTGAAAGAGGTTGTAAAGTCGGTTTTGATATTTTGTTTAATTCAGGAAAAGTTGCCAATTCTGCTTTATAATTTATTTCAAATTCCGTTTCTGAAAAGTAATTTTTTGGCAATACAAATCCTTCTGTTTTCTCAATAGAAGCTAAGGCGGTAAATTCTTGCAATTCCTCCATTCGTTCTATTTTGGAAACTATTCTATTTTCAAGCGAATTGAAATAAAGCGGAGGAACAGAGAATGGAAGCTCCTTGTTCGTTCCGAACAAATAGCTTTCTTTCTCTTCTTTATTATTTGTATTCTCTTGCATTTTGTCTTTGTTCAACCATTATTTATTCAACAAATATTCTTCAACTTTTTTTGCAGCTATATGGTACGATGCTTTTAAAGCCCCTTCGGATGTTTCAAGTATTTCAGCCATTTGTTGATAAGGAGTTTCATCATAATATCGCATGTTGAAAACAATTCTTTGTTTCTCTGGTAGCGTTAATATTGCTTTCTGCAATTTTAGTTGTATTTCATCCCCCTTGTAGTAAGGGTCAGTTTCAAGTGCTTTGCTAAGTTCGTGTTCCACGCTACTGAATGAAATTAAATTTTCGCGTTTCTTTTTTCTTGAAAAATCTAACGATTCATTAGTTGCAATTCGGTACATCCATGTGTAAAGTTTCGAATCTTCTTTAAAATGAGCCATCCCTTTCCAAACTTTGATGAAAGAATTCTGCAAAACATCATCTGTATCATCATGGTCGATAACTATTTTTCGGATATGCCAATAAAGTCTCACTTCATATTTTTTTATCAGATAATGCAGCGACATATTTCGCGATTCTTCATTGCGATACAGCCCCATTATTTCTTCATCTGTATATTCCTGCATTATTTTTTTGATACTATGACGAATGAAAAGATGAGAAGTTTAATTGAGTTTTATTAATTATTGATTAATGGATATTCAATCGGATATTATCTCTTGATTATTTTAAACGCAATGTCTCTGCCAAGGCCTTGCATGATGGCTAAATTAATCCAGCAGAAAGCGAGTTGTTCGAGCAATGCTGCTTTTTCATCTCCTCCAAAGTCGTAACAATTTTCGAAGCCTGCGTCAAGAGCTAATGTGGTTGCTGTTTGTTTACCTATTGCTGAATTACCTGCTACAAACATATCAATCCCTTTGTTGTTATAATGCGGGTTCTGCATGTTTTCAAATCCTGTACTATTGAAGCATTTAACTATTTCGGCTCCTTTGCATAAATCTTTAAATGCCTCGAAGGTGTTTGCATAACCTTCGGGTTTAGTACGTATAGAGTTCATGGCATCTATAATTACCTTGCCCGATACATTTCCCATGGCACTAATAATGTCGATGGTAGCTGGTGGTACAGCAGCTACTACAATAACATCCGATTTTTCGCAGGCATGAGGAATGGTATCAATGCTAATGTTTTCTTGGTTTGTTAAATTCGCACCTTTAAAATTATTCACATCACGAACGCCAAGTGTGATTTGATGTCCTGCTTTGCTCCATTGTTTTGCAAGTGCTCCACCAACATTTCCGGTACCTATTATTGCTATTTTCATGGTTTGTATTTTTCTATTGAAGTTAATGCACTCGTTAGTTCTTCTGGCTTTTTGGTACCAATCAATATTTTTTTTCCATCATTGGTTTCGATTTGTAAGCCTTTATTACCCGATATGTTATAAGCTCTTCCTTTTCCGAAAAGTCCGATACGCAATCCCCATCCTCCATATTCGGCTATGGCATTGTATTTACGAACATAGGTTTTCGATAGCTCTTCCCATTTTAATTGTCGGTACTTGAATTGCACAGGGAAGAAACGAAAATAAATTCCATCTTGTTTTACTTCAGTATCCAACCTGATGATGGCAATGAACAAGGAAATAATGATACTAAAGATGCAAGTACTGATAAGCATTCCGTTGCTTCCCGGATTGTCACCGAACTGTTCACCACAGATTACTTGTTTGTAAACTCCATAAATAAAAAGGATGTTGAGGCTTAATAAAATCAACCAAAGCCACCATTGTTTGAAATGTTGTTTTTCTGAAAATAATATCATACGATTGTTGTTTATCAAGATGTAATTATAAAATAACAAAACAAATTTAGTATTATTTAATACAGTAAATTTATTTTTATTTCGTGTTTCTCCATTTCATTTTTTAATACTGAGTGAATGAATTGCGAAACAATGATTGGTTAAAGATGAATTACTTTTGCATTGTTCTTTTTAAGCCAACTTTTTATAAGGTCGGTGCTATCGGGATGATAGGGTGCTGGATTGATAATGGATTTGAACTCGTCTGATGATGCTATTTGCGTGCTGCTATCGATGTATCCATAACCTATGTATTTATTTTTCTCAATAAGTAATACCGACTGTTGGTTAGGAGATTTGCCTTTATCAATAATCACAAAATTGGGTTTCGCGAAGGTATGTTTTCGAAGTAATTCTCTCACACGTTTGTTGTACACTTTTGCTTCTTCCATGTCAGCACATATTCCATTGCATTTTTTTATTTGATGATTAAAGCAAATGGATTCATCATCTGTAAGTCCACAGTATCGCAAGCATAATTGGTACTCGTCTATCCATGTTTCTAGCTTTTCTCTTGCCGAGAAATAGGTAGTACAAGCTGCAAGTGCATTGCCGTTGTCGTGATAATCGACAAGGCGAAGGTTAAGTATTTTATTGTCGTCTTCAAACCATTCGATGCTATGTGTAAACACATCTTCTTTTCGTGCACGATTGAACTTAGGTTTGTGTTTCTTTATTTCTTCGGCTTCCAACAATAATGCGATGAGTTCGCTACCGGTAGGAACAAAATCTACATTGTACAATTCGTTCAACATCTTTCGTCCTTTTTTCTCAGAAGTGTTGAAATGGCTCAATGCTCTATTGTATGCATTTACGCTTTTGCCTATGTATATGATGTTTTGTTCTTGATCCAAAAAATAATACACCCCACATTCTTCGGGGAGTTTATCTAGTATGTATTTTTTTATTTTGTCGATGCGCCTCACCATGAGTTCGTCTATCCCTTTGTTTTTGTACAGCGGGTTGGTGGTTTTAGCTTGCATTAGTATATCGAATAGCTGAGCAGTAGCCACAGCATCTCCTTCGGCTCGGTGCCTTGCTTGGTTTTCTATTCCTAGCGATTCGCACAGGTTGCCTAACGAATAAGATTTTCGTCCGGGCAATAGTTTTCGGCTGAGTCTTACAGTGCAAAGTGTATCGCGTTTATATTTTGCTCCTAGCGAAGCAAATTCTTCTTTAATAAATCCATAATCGAAACCTACATTGTGTGCAACAAATATTTTTCCTTCGGTCATGTCCCATATTTTTCGGGCTACTTGGGCAAAGGTGGGTGCATCTTCCACCATCTCGTTGGTGATGCCCGAAATGCGTACAAACGTTGGACTGATGTAACATTGCGGATTGATGAGGGTTGAGAATTTTTCAACCACTGATAATCCATCATGTATTAAAATACAGATTTCGGTGATATGCCCTCGCCTGTATTCGAATCGTCCTCCACAGGTTTCTATGTCGATGATGGCAAACATATTTATTTGCCCATCTCTACTCTTTGCGACTGTAAAAAGCGAATCATGCTGTCGATGTTTAAATCTTGAGGTTTAAATTCGCCAATGTTTAAACAGCAAACAAAACTCCATATTTCTAAAATGTTTTTCGAATGAACAACATAAGGCGAATAGGCTTTGTTGTCGGAATGAAATTCGAACGATTCCATCGATTTTTTCTTTTCGCGATAAAGCCGTTTGTACACCACCCCATCATCTTTGGTAAGTACTATATAGGTTTGCCCTTCTATCACTTCATTCAACGATTCGATGTATTTCCCTACCACTATGCTTCCATCTTTCAGCGGGGGCATCGAATCGCCTTTGATGGTAAATGCGCGATGTTTGCCTACAATTTTGAATGGTAAATTCATAGTAGGTAATACTTCCATAAACTGAGGGTCGGCATAACCATTTAAGTATCCTGCAAGTGCTTTTACAGGCACCACTTCTATCAAATCGTTGTTGGCTCTATCCACCATTACGGGCAGTAGCAGTCGGTTTTTACCTATTTTGAGTAATGTTTCTGGGTTCGATTTCGAAAAATCAGCACGTACCAATGCATCTATCGATACATGAAAATAATCGGCCATCGTGATGAGGAGGTCGTAAGGAGGTTCGGCTCTGCCTTCTTCGTAAGAGCCTAAGCGCGAACGGGAGATGTCTAATTCAGTTGATAATTGTTCTTGAGTGAGCTTTTTTAATCCCCTCAAAATGGTCAGGTTTCTTGATATTCTCGACATTGCTAAATAATTTGGCACAAATATACTAAATATAATGGTACGTTTGACAACAATACAAACAAATATTTTTGATTTGTATCACCCAAAACAAGCAATTTATATCAGGGTCTGTTTTCGATAAGCAATAAACACAGCCATGGTTATTAAATAATTGAAACACCCTGATGTAGCATTGCAGTTTCGGTTCGAGAATTCAACTGGCGAAGGCTGGTTTCTGCTCAGCCAATTAATAAGTTTCGTTCGGTAGCATCGTTTCATCGCTTTTTGATTTTAACAATACACCAAAATCTAAATCCTCACTTTATACTATTATATATGTATAGCCAAAACTCCCCTCGCTTGGTATTTTCTATTTAGGATATTTGTAATTCCTTGCGTAACGGAAGCTTTTCCAATTGGCTTTTGGTCAATTCCGAGCAGAATGGAAGGTTTACCAATTGGGTTTTGGTCAATTCTGAGCGGAATGGATGTTTTACCAATTGGGTTTTGGTCAATTCCGAGCAGAATGGATGTTTTACCAATTGGGTTTTGGTCAATTCCGAGCAGAATGGATGTTTTACCAATTGGGTTTTGGTCAATTCCGAGTGGAATAGGTGTTTTACCAATTGGGTTTTGGTCAATTCTGAGCGGAATGGATGTTTTACCAATTGGGTTTTGGTCAATTCCGAGTGGAATAGGTGTTTTACCAATTGGGTTTTGGTCCGTTTCACACGAAACGGATAGTTTTATAATTATACTTTCATCCGTTCTGCACGGAATGAATAGTTTTATAATTATACTTTCATCCGTTCTGTACGGAATGAATGGTTTTATAATTATACTTTCATCCGTTCCGCACGGAATTAGCTTTTTCATTTATTAATTTCCAGTTTATCGCCATTTTTGCAGATATTTTGATTTTACGAACTGTCATTTTTGCAGTTTCTTGTTTATTATCCAAATTTACAGCTTCAAGCCGCTTTACTATTTCTCCATTTTCGGACAAAAAAGTATTAAAGCCCGATTCCGAACCGCTCCTTTTTTATAATAAAATTTTCCCAAAGCACTCTATTCATAGAATTTTCTCTACCATTTTTTCCTTGATGCAAAAAAAGGAAGCGTTTAATCCAAAAAATCATGCTTCGGATTTTCGTAGTCATTTACCTTGATTTATTTCCAATTCGTCAACTTTGTGATTTTAATCATTTGATTTACGAAAATTTATTCCTTACTTCACCGAACAATTTAAAATGCTATAAACTTTAAATGCTACAAAATGAAAAAAAACTACTTATTTATCATCATGCTCTTTCTGCTACAGAGTGCAGTATTTGGGCAAACAAAGGTTGTAAAAGGAATTATTAAAGATTCCAAAACCAACGAAACCATTCCAGGAGTAACGGTACTTGTGGAAGGAACTACGAACGCTACCGTTACAGATGTTACCGGAATGTTTACCATTACGGTAGAAGGCGAAGGCAAAAAGCTACTATTCTCGTCAGTAGGATATGTAACTCAAGCTGTAGCTGCCGACAAAGACATGATTACTGTGTCGCTGGTGATGAACACTACCATGCTGAAAGAAACAGTAGTGACAGCGCTAGGAGTATCCAAAGAAAAAAAATCGCTTGGATATTCTGTTTCCGAAGTAAGTGGTGACGATGTGCGAAAATCGGGCGAAACAAACGTTATCGAAGGACTAGCTGCCAAAGCACCCGGTGTGGAAGTAGTTGGTTCGGGAGGTACACCCGGAGCATCAACCAAAATTACACTTCGTGGACCTACATCTTTCTCAGGTTCCAATCAGCCAATCGTTGTTATTGATGGTGTAATTATGGATAACAGCACCAATACTCCTACAGCAGGAGATGCCCCATTCAATGTGAATTTGGCAGGTATCAACGAGTCGAACCGAGGAATTGATATCAATCCTGATGATATCGAATCGGTAAGTATCCTCAAAGGACCTGCAGCAGCAGCCTTATACGGTTCTCAAGCCGGAAATGGTGCTATTGTGTACACTACCAAAAGAGGAAAAGCCGGAAAGAATTTTGGTGTGAGTTTCAGCACAGCAGTAGCTATCGACAAGGTAAGCCAATTACCAGCATTGCAAACTACCTATGCTCAAGGAAAATTAACTGCAAGTGGTCCAGTATATTCTACTTCCACTCCTAATAGCTGGGGACCTGCCATTTCTACTCTTCCAGGCATGGCCGCACACGATATTTATAAAGACTTTTTCAAAACAGGATATACTTATACTAACAATGCTTCTATATTTGGGGGCAATGAAAATTCATCCATACGCTTGTCGCTTGGCAACACCAGCCAAACAGGCATAGTACCTAACACCAAGTTGAGCCGAACATCCATTCGATTAACTGCCGATAGTAAAATATCCGACAAAATAAGTACAGGCGGTACAGTAGATTATATTAATACTGGCGGTAACCGAACTCAAAACGGAAGTAACCTTGCCGGAACAATGCTAACACTTACACGTACACCTGCCGAATTTGATATTACAAATTATCAAAACGCTGATGGCACACAACGTCAGTATTATGGTGTTTATGACAATCCACTTTATTCAGCCTACAAAAACACCTACACCGATCAAACCAATAGAGTGATTGGAAACGTTTTCCTAAACTACAAACCATTAGAATTTTTGGATGTTACTTGGAAAGTAGGTACCGACCTTTATCATACCGCCACACAGCAAGTATATGCTATATCATCAATGGGCGATGACAATACAACTGGTATGGGACAAATAAACAAATCATCATTAATGTCGAGAACCATTAATTCCGATTTGTTACTTAAATTTAGCAAACAAGTTTCTAAAGATTTTGGATTAGATGCCATGTTGGGTTATAACTTTCATTACATCGAATCGCAATTTCAATTTGCCCGTGGCCGCGGTCTTTCCATTCCTGACTATTATAATTTGAATAATGCGGCTGAATTATACAGCAGCAATTCTGATTATTATCAAAAATCAAATGCACTCTTTTTGGATGCAACAGTAAATTACAAACGTTGGTTATACCTCAACTTAACAGGAAGAAATGAATGGAATAGCGCATTTGGAAAAAACGGAAAGAGTTTCTTTTATCCTAAAGCCGATTTATCATGGGTATTTACCGAAACCTTCAAATTGCCAAAATGGTTAAGTTTTGGTAAATTAAGAGCAGCCTATGCTAACGGTGGTACAGGTCCAGTTTCCTATTCAGACAGAACATATTATTATGTACCTATCTATACCGATGGTTATACAAACGGAAATACCTTACCTTATTTAGCACAATCAGGATATGCTATTTCGCCTAGTTTAGGCAATCCTGATATTAAGCCAGAAAGAGTAATAGATCAAGAGGCAGGTATTAATCTTAGTTTTTTAAACAACAGAGTTACTTTTGATTTTACTTATTACAGTCAAAAGTCGAAGGACTTGTTAATGTATCAACCTGTTGCTGCTTCATCGGGTTATACCGCACGTTATGTTAATGCCGGTTCGATGACAAATAAAGGTGTGGAATTATCAATCGGTGGCGACCCAATAAAAACCAAAAATTTCGATTGGAACATTACCCTTGGTTGGTCTCAAAACAAAAACAATGTTACCGCACTAACAAATGGAGTAACTAAATTTCAACCAGAAATAGGTTTTGGAGGCTTAAACAATTTTGCAATTGTTGGTCAACCTTATGGTGTATTTT
>CAIWDF010000054.1 GCA_903911435.1 uncultured Bacteroidota bacterium | reverse complement strand
TGAACAATTACCATTCTGCAAAATTGGATGAGATTCCTCGCTGCGCTCGGAATGACAGGCTATATTTATTAAGGGAGGGAAAAAAGAAAGGCGGCAAAGCCGCCTTTCTTTTTTCTTTTATCCACCACCACAGGCTTGTCATTTCGAACGAAGTGAGAAATCTCATTTTAGTGAATAGCCAATAGTGAATAGGCAATTGGACAGTAGGCAATAGCGAATAGCGAATAGGCATTAGAAAAATCCCTGAGCAGAAATGTGAGGGGCTTTTTTATTGCGACACTTCGATATTCTATCGTTCGAATGTTCAGATGTTCGTTTGTTCGAACAATTGAACAATTGCCTACTGCGCAATTGCCGAATTGTTTTTTTGTTAAAAATAAAAGCCGAACTTCTCAGAATTTCTTCGAAAAGTTCGGCTTTGTACCCTTCGGGTTGGAATTGTCGAACTTTATGAATGGATTTCAATCACTTAGAGAACTAATGAATTCGACCCGCAGCCACTTCAGGATATAAAGGTAGTTTTTATTTTGTTTTCTAATTTCTCTTTAATTTATTTTGGCTCTTTATTTCTTCTACTATTGAAATATTAGTTGTAATTTCGCGCAACAACCTAATTTTAACACAGCGGCATAACCTAATTTAAAAACAGCCTTAAAAGCTAATTATTACACAACAGAATAACCTAACGTATAAACACATCTTTTCAATAATGGCAACACCAAGCGAAAAATTAGCAGAATCCCTCGAGGCATTAACGGAGCTTCAAGATAGGGGTATTATGGCAATTAAAGCGTCTGAATTAAGCCGAGTACATAGAGAGCGTTTGTCAAAAAATGGCTTTTTAAGTGAAGTAATGAAGGGGTGGTATTTATCAGTTCCTTCAAACGAACAACAGGGTGATAGCACTTCATGGTATGCATCATATTGGCACTTTTGTGCAAGATATTTATCTGATAGATATGCTGCAACATATTGCATTTCTCCGGAACAATCATTGCAAATACATTCTGGAAATTGGACTGTTCCTCAACAATTAATTATTAGATCAACACAAGGAGTAAATTCTCAAACACCTTTACCACATCATACTTCATTATTTAGTATAAAATCCCCTTTAGTAAAAAGTGCTGAAATCCAAGAGATAAATGGGATACGAATGTTAACACTTCCATCTTCTCTTGTGCATTGCTCGCCTACAATGTTTATTAAAAGTGCTACAGATATAAGAACAGCACTCACAATGATAGGTAATTCATCAGATATACTATCAATTCTTCTAGATGGAGGGCATAGCACAGTTGCAGGTAGGTTAGCTGGGGCATTTAGAAACGTAGGGCAGGATAGAATCGCTGAGGATATTGTAAAAACCATGAAGGCTGCGGGATATGATGTTAGAGAAACCGATCCATTTGAAACGAAAACTCCAGTTAATTTATCTTCCAGAGAAAGATCTCCTTATGTGAACAGAATAAAATTAATGTGGCATTCGATGAGAGAAGTAGTCATTAATCATTTTCCAAAAGCTCCGGGTTTACCTGAAGACCATGCAAAATATATGAAAATGGTGGAAGATATTTATTTAACAGATGCTTATCACTCATTATCAATTGAACAATATAAGGTAACACCTGAATTAATAGAGCGAGTTAAAAGTGGTAATTGGGATGTCAAAAAAAATAAGGAGGACAAACAACAAAGAGATGCGATGGCTGCAAGGGGTTATTGGCTGGCAACACAGGAAGTTAGAAAGAGTATAAAAAAAATACTTATTGGTAAGAATTCAGGACAGGTTACTGATATTGACCATGGAGATTGGTATAGGGAGTTATTTGCGCCAAGTGTAACGGTTGGTCTATTAAAACCATCCGATTTGGCAGGTTACAGAAATGCTCAAGTATATATAAGTCAATCTAAACACGTACCACTAAATGTAGATGCTGTTCGTGATGCAATGCCATTATTATTTGAATTATTAAGCAATGAACAAGAGGCCTCTGTTAGAGCAGTTCTTGGACATTTTATATTTGTTTATATACATCCTTATATGGATGGAAATGGAAGGATGGGACGGTTTATGTTAAATGTGATGTTGGCTTCCGGAGGTTATCCATGGACTGTTATTCCTGTTGAAGAACGAAAAAATTATATGGCGGCATTAGAAAAAGCTAGTGTAGGAAATGATATTGAGCCATTTACAAGCTTTTTAGCTCATCTTGTAAAGCAAGGAATTAAAGGGAAGCCCGTGGCTAAGGTTTAACATTCTTAATACGAACGATGTCATTTATACGGAGAATGAAATAATTGAGCTTAGAAACTGGCTATATTGCCTATTGCGTGGTACTTTTCCAAACATCGCACCCAAATATCGCACCCCAATCCATTTTTTTATTGCTATTTTTTCGGTTCACCTAAATCCCTTAAACGACAAGAGCCTTGCTACTGCAAGGCTCTTTGTTCGTACCCCCGTTCACACCAAACATGAACGAACTTTTTGAAGACACAAGGGATATGGCTCGCATTTGGGATTTGTAAGGTCATCTGCTTACCGAGAATCAAAATTCTTAACAAGAGCAAAATAAAGTTCTCCTCTTACCATTCATTTGTCCTAAACCGACATAATCAAAAGAAGAATTAAGAAATTGTAAAGGATTAGAAAATTATTCGGATGAGCAAGCTGAAGAAGCTATCCAAACAATAGAGAAATTATCTATTCTGTTTTATGAGCTCTACAAAAAGGAAAAACAAACATCTGAAGAAAAAATAAACAGAAATCACAAATTAAAATATGATAAAGATGAAGGAAAAGAAAATATCAAAAAACGAAATGTTGCTTAATCAGTTTGCCAAGGGTAAAAGCAATGACGCTAAAATAATCGGTGTTCAAAATTGTGTAATATACACAAGGGTTAGTTCCAAGGAGCAGATGGATACCAACCAAAGTCTGGAATGGCAGAAAAAGTTCTGTACAGAATATGCACAAAAAAATCAATTTGTCATCAAAGGTTACTTTGGAGGAACATTTGAGAGTGCAAAGAGTGATGAGCGAAAAGAATTCAACCGCATGCTCAATTTTGTTAAAGCGAGTAAAGCAAAGATCTCATTTATCTTAGTATATAGCCTTGATCGTTTCAGCAGAACGGGAGATAGTGCAATTTATATCGCAAGTGAACTGAAGAAAACAGGTGTAAATATTGTTGCTGTTACCCAACCAATAGATACTAATTCTCATTCAGGAACCCTTCAACAGAACATCCAATTTATTTTCGGAAAATACGACAATGACTTGCGCAGACAGAAGACTATTGACGGAATGCGTGAAAAATTGTTGAGGGGAGAATGGATTGGTCCTGCACCAACTGGCTATTCATTTGTTAAGGGTGCCGTAAAGCAAACCATTATAATAAATGAAAAGGGGGAGTTAATAAACCTAGCTTTTAATTGGCGTGCAAAGGGAATGACCTATGAGCAAATTATTGGGAAGTTGAATGGATTGGGTATGAAAATGGCAAAACAGACATTGACAGAAATTTTTAGGAATCCTTTCTATTGTGGTTTTATGGCGCATAATTTACTCAATGGCGAGGTCATCAAAGGGAATCATCCTGCATTGATTGAACAGAGTTTATTTTTAAGTGCAAATGAGCAAAAGAAAACAGATGGGTACAGTAGTCATAAGGCGAATGATTATCTTCCGTTAAAGATTTTTGTAAAGGATGCGGATAGTGGTGCTCCCTTTACAGGCTATTTAGTAAAGAAGAAAGGCCTTTACTATTATAAAGTGAACAGAAAAGGGGTGAAAATAAATCGGAGTGTTAAAATAATGCACGACAGATTTAAGGATTTACTTAAGGCATATACGATTGATTCCACTTTTATAGAACCGTTGAGCATTCAATTGGGATATACTTGGCAAAATTTAACAGAAAGCAATACCAGCGAGAAAAAAATGCTTGGTTTAAAACTAAACGAAGTAGAGGCTGAATTTTACAACTTGAGAAAAAGACATGCCCTAGGAAATGTAAGTTTTGATATTTACGAGGAATTTTCGGCAGAAATGAATGCAAAAAAAGAGTCCATTTTGAAACAAATTGAATCACTCGAAAAAAAATTATCGAACCCTAAAGAACTGATAAATTACTCTCTTAAATTAGCTTCAAACCTCGCTCCTGTATGGGAGTCTGGAGATTTCTACCAAAAACAGATTTTGCAAAATACCTTATTTCCGAACGGTTTGGTATATGATGCTAAAAAAGATAATTATCGAACCCCGGTTGTAAATTCAGTGATCCTCTGTATCGCAGATTTAGCAAGGGATTTGGAGAAAAATAAAAGCCGAACTTCTCAAATTTTCTTCGAAAAGTCCGGCTCTGTACCCGGAGCCGGAGTCGAACCGGCACGGTTTCCCACAGGTGTTTGAGACCAGCGCGTCTACCAATTCCGCCATCCGGGCGTCAATTTGCAATTTGAAAACTTGTCAATCTGCAATCCGATAATTGGTTTCGGGGCGCAAAACTATTCAAAATACTTGGATTGACAAAAAAATCTTTTCATGTAAGGCAAATTTAATTACATTTGCATCCCTTTTACAATAAAAATGAGCTATCAAGTAAAATTATTTTCAGGTTCCATCACCCGTCATTTAGCCGAAAACATCGCTAAAAACTATGGGCAAGATTTAGGAAAAGTATCGTTGCTTCGTTTTAGTGACGGTGAGTTTCAGACATCTTACGAAGAAACCGTAAGAGGTAGTGATGTGTTCATCATCCAGTCTACCGTACCTCCTACCGATAATTTATTCGAATTGCTTTTGATGATTGATGCAGCCAAACGTGCATCGGCTCATCAAATCATTGCGGTGTTGCCTTATTTCGGATTTGCTCGCCAAGACCGTAAAGACCAACCTCGCGTGGCAATTGGAGCCAAGATGGTAGCTAATTTACTTTCGGCAGCTGGTGCCACTCGCATCATCACCATGGATTTGCATGCCGACCAAATACAAGGATTTTTCGATTTTCCGGTCGACCATTTATATGCTTCGTCCATCTTTTTACCATACATTCAAAGTTTAAACCTGCCCAACTTAACCATGGCAGCTCCCGATATGGGCGGTACCAAACGTGCTAATGCTTACGCCAAGTTCCTCAAATCGGATATCGTTATTTGTTACAAGCAACGTACAAAAGCCAATGTGGTAGATAGCATGACGGTGATAGGCGAAGTAGAAGGAAAAGACATTGTACTAGTTGATGATTTGATAGACACCGGAGGTACGCTTACCAAAGCATCCGACATGATGTTGGATAGAGGCGCTAAAAGTGTGCGTGCAGTATGTACCCACGCTGTATTGTCGGGCAAGGCTTACGAAAACATCGAGAAATCGAGAATCACCGAACTGGTAGTTACCGATACCATTCCGTTGCGCCAAGAAAGCCCAAAAATAAAAGTGCTTTCGGTAGCAAGTTTGTTTGCCAAGGTATTGCACAGTGTACATAATCACGAATCGATAGCATCTAATTTTATAGTTGCATAAACAATATTAATCATACTGCGTCCACATATATTAACAGGTTGGTTGAAGGGCGCGTCAACCACCAAAAAATAAAAAAATAAAAAACAAATGAAATCAGTATCTATTAGCGGTTCGCCACGTGCGAACGTAGGGAAAACAGATGCAAAAGCATTGAGAAATGCTAAGCTAGTACCGTGTGTACTTTACGGAGGTAAAGAACAAATCCATTTTTCGGTTTTATCGGCCGATTTTAAAAACTTAATTTATACACCAAATGTACACACTGTGGATTTGGACATTGCAGGTAATAAATACCATGCTATCGTTCAAGAAGCACAGTTTCATCCATTGAAAGATCACCTTATGCATGTTGATTTTTTAGAAATCGTTGCTGGTAAACCAGTAGTGATGAACCTACCTGTTAGGACATCTGGTACTTCACCAGGAGTTAGAAACGGTGGAAGATTATCTAAAAAATTAAAAACACTTCGTGCAAAAGGATTGGTAGAAAAAATGCCTGATGAAGTAACCATTGCAATTGACAAACTAGAAATTGGTAATTCAGTAAGTGTTGGTGAAATTCATGTTGATGGTATCACTTTCTTAAACGCTCCAAATGTTACCGTTATTTCTATCGAGGTAACACGTGCAGTGGTTGAAGATCCAGCTAAAACAGCAGCAGCAGCACCAGCAGCAAAAGCAGCAGCACCAGCAGCAGCTAAAACAGCAGCACCTGCAGCAGCAAAAGCACCAGCTAAAAAATAGAAATCATCTTTCCATTTTTAAAAAGTTGACAGAACATTTTGTTTTGTCAACTTTTTTTATGCCTTCGAGCCAATAGGAATTATTATTTTTGACATAAATTTAAGATTGATATGAGCAAAATACTTGTGGTAGGTTTAGGAAATATGGGTGATGAATACCAAAACACACGCCATAACATCGGGTTCACCGTTCTCGATACCTTAGCCAAAGAACATAATTTAAAATTTCGGGTCGACCGATTAGCATCCGTTGCCGAATTCAGAACCAAAGGCAGATCATTAATATTGATTAAACCTTCCACTTTTATGAATCTTAGTGGCAAGGCTGTTAATTATTGGATGCAAATGGAAAAGATAGATAAAGAACGTTTGTTGGTAATTACTGACGATATTGCTTTGCCTTTCGGTACCCTGAGAATGAAAGGAAAAGGAAGCGATGGCGGACACAATGGATTAAAGAACATACAAGAAGTACTCAACACCTCCGAGTATGCTCGCTTACGATTCGGAGTAGGCAGCGAATTCTCGAAAGGACGACAAGTAGATTATGTACTTGGAAATTGGACGGAAGAAGAGAACAAAGCCCTAGTGCCTCGTATCAAAATGGCAACCGACATGCTAGTTGGTTTTGCAACCATTGGCCTGCAACTTACCATGACTAGTTTTAATAATAAATAAACTTTCGGATAACATATAATTATTACTTTTGCTCAATAAATATAAAATAAAAACCATGAAAAAAATTACTTTATTAGTTGCTTTCGCAATTTCAACATTTTTCCTAAACGCGCAATCGTTTAACGTTACTTACACTTTTGATAGTGTAAAAACCACATCGGGCACTACCGATCCAAGTTTTGTTCCAACAGCTACAGGGGTAACTTTTGGAAGTTTTTCTGCAATAGGCACTCCTTCTAATCCTGCTACTGGAACAATAGGTCGTTTTAATTATACCAATTGGCCAGCAGGTTCAGCTAATGGCAATACACTTTATTCTCAAATGACGGGAGCTATAGCGGATACACAATATTATGAAGTTACTCTTTCCCCAGATGCAGGTTACTCATTATCCTTAGATACGATTGGTTTCTCTGTAAGGCGTTCAGGCACAGGAATTCGTTCTTATGTAGTTCGTTCAAGTGTTGATGGTTTTACTTCGAATATTGCCAATGCGATATCACCAGCAAATGCTAATTTAAGCATAGAAGGAACGAATGAGTTTTTCGTAACAGCAGATGTTAGTACTAACCAAAATGGTAGTTTGATAATATTAACAGGGGGCAGTTTCAGTAGCCTTACTAACCCTATTAGTTTTCGTTTTTATGCATGGAATTCTGAAGCAAATACAGGAACATTTAGTATTGACAATGTAAGATTTGTTGGTTTAGCCGCTTCAGCAGCTCCAATCATCATTACCGACCCAACTGATGTTACCTCTTGTTTTGGTGGCACTGCTACTTTCATTGTGGGTGCAACAAATGCTGCTACCTATCAATGGGAAGAAGATAACGGAACTGGTTTTGTTGCATTATCTAATGCAGGTGTTTATTCAGGTGTTGATAATGATACCTTAATAATTTCAAACACTTCAGGTCTATCAGGATATCATTATCACTGTGTAGTTACAAACGGAGCAGGAAGTACTACTTCTTATGCTGCATTATTAACAGAATCTAATCCGGTAACTCCAAGTGTAACCATACCAACTTCATTAACCATTTGTGCAAATACCGATTTAGCAGGATCAGCTGTTGCTGTGAACCAAGGAGCTACACCATCGTTTACATGGTATCTTATTGGCTTAGGACCTGTAGGTTCTACTCAATCATTGTTTGTTCCAGCAGGTACAATACCTCCAAGTACTTATCAGGTTTATTGCGAGTTAACAAGTAGCGAGGGTTGTACCACCGTTCAAACTGTTGATAGCGATACCTTAACCTTGGTAGTAAATCCAGCTCCAATAGTTCCTGTGATTACCGAAACTACAAATATTCTAAGCACCAATGTTTACGATACTTATCAATGGTATTATGGAACAACAGCATTAGGAACCAACCAATCGGATACAGTATATCAATCGGGTATCTACACCGTATCGGTGGCTAATACATTTGGATGTACTGCTGTTTCCGCTGATTACAACTTCGTATTTGTTGGAATCAATGAGGCTTCTTCTAATTCATTTGTTTCTGTTTATCCTAATCCTTCAACGGATGGTTTATTTGTAATTGATTTAGGCACTACTTCAAGCACCACTTCAATTACTGTTTTTGATATTGTTGGGAAAGTAGTAATGAGCGAAGAAATAGCAACAGGCGGAAAGCATGCACTCAACCTAGCTTCACGTGCCAATGGTTCTTATTTTATTTCTGTAAAAAACAATAAAGGGAATACAACACATAAAATTACGATTGCGAAATAAACATCCAATCCAATCAGTTATATATTACGAAACGTCTCGCAAAATTGCGAGACGTTTTTGTTTTTACTAATTCGTTCTTAAAAATCAATTAAATTGAAATGAACTACAAATAAATTTTGTTACACAAATATTCTTACTTTTGTGGAAATCTTAAAACACATTAAAATGAAAAAAATTACTTTATTAATTGCGTTTGCAATTTCAACTTTTTGTTTAAACGCTCAAATAGTTAATGTTACTTACACTTTTGATAGTGTAAAAACCACATCGGGCACTACCGATCCAAGTTTTGTTCCAACAGCTACGGGGGTAACTTTTGGAAGTTTTTCTGCAATTGGCACTCCTTCAAATCCTGCTACAGGAACAGTAGGTCGTTTTAATTTTACAAATTGGCCAGCAGGTTCGGTTAGTGGAAATACCTTGTATTCTCAAATGACAGGTTCTATGGATACAGCAGAATATTATGAAGTTACGTTTTCCCCAGATGCAGGTTACTCATTATCCTTAGATACGATTGGTTTCTCTGTAAGGCGTTCAGGCACAGGAATTCGTTCTTATATAGTTCGTTCAAGTGTTGATGGTTTTACTTCGAATATTGCCAATGCGATATCACCAGCAAATGCTAATTTAAGCATAGAAGGAACGAATGAATTTTTCGTAACAGCAGATGTTAGTACTAACCAAAATGGTAGTTTGATAATATTAACAGGAGGCAGTTTTAGTAACCTTACTACACCTATCACTTTTCGATTTTATGCATGGAATTCTGAAGCAAATACTGGAACATTTAGTATAGATAATGTAAATATATTAGGATATGCGACTTCCTTGCTTCCTGTTGTTGTCAGTGACCCTCAAAACCTTTCTGTTTGTGAAGGGAGTTCAGCTATCTTCTCTGCAGTGGCTAGCAATGCGGTTTCGTATCAATGGGAAGAAGACAATGGAACTGGTTTTGTTGCACTAAGTAATTCGAGTGTTTATAGTGGGGTGGATACTGATTCACTAATCATTTTGAACACTACAGGTATGACAGGATATGTTTACCACTGTGTTGTTACCAATGGATACGGTAATGCAACTACATTATCCGCCACACTAACTGTCAATGCTCCTGTTACACCAAGTGTTACTATACCTCCTTCTTTAACACTTTGCGCTGGCAACGATGTTTTGGGAGTAGCCACTGGAGTCAATGATGGAGCTTCACCAACTTATACTTGGAATGTTATTAATTTAGGTCCTGTTGGAAATGGACCATCACTTTATATACCTGCTGGAACTATTATTCCTGGAACCTACTCAGTTTATTGCGAATTAACAGTATCAGAAACTTGTGTTACTGTGCAAACAGTTGATAGCGACACCATGACTGTAATAGTGAATCCTGCCCCAGCAATACCAGTGATAACTGCTGTTGCAAATGTGTTGAGCACTTCCTCCAACGATACCTATCAATGGTATTTTGGTGCAAGTCCTTTAGGAACTAACCAATCAGAAACAGTTACTTCAACAGGAATTTATTCAGTTCAAGTTGGTAATTCATTCGGTTGCACAGCCATGTCAGCTAATTATTCTTTCGATGGTTCTCCTATAATTAATACTCAACCTATAGATGCTTCAGTTTGTTCAGGAGCACAAGCAGTATTTACTTTGAATGCTACTGACGCGATAACCTATCAATGGGAAGAAGATAACGGAACAGGATTTGTTGCAATAAGCAATTCAAGTTTTTATTCTGGTGTAGATACCGAAACGTTAAACGTTTTGAATTCAACTGGCATGTCAGGATATGTTTATCATTGCGTAATCACTAATAGTTTTGGAACAACAGTTTCTAATTCAGTTGTATTAACTGAGTCGGCACCAGTTACTCCAAGTGTAAGCATTCCAACTTCGTTAACTATTTGCGAAAATATGGATGTTACTGGCACTGCAACAGGATTAAATGATGGTGCTACTCCAACATATGTTTGGTATGTGGTAGGCATGGGACCAGGTGGTACTGGACAAACATTATTTGTACCTGCAGGTACAATTCCTGTCGGAAGTTATCAGGTGTATTGCGAATTAACAAGCAGTTTAGGATGTACCACAATACAAACAGTTGATAGTGATACCATGTTATTGGTAGTGAATCCTGCACCAACAATACCAATTGTTTCGGCACTTGCAAATGTGTTGAGTACGTCTACCTACGATACTTATCAATGGTACCTAGGAGCAGCTGCAATGGGAACAACCCAATCTGAAACAGCAACTCAAACTGGAACTTATTCTGTTGATGTGAGTAATTCGTTCGGATGTACAGCTGTTTCGGCTGATTTTTATTTCGATGGTTCACCAGCAATCACTTCTCAACCAATCGATGCTTCAGTTTGTGATGGTAGCACAGCAATGTTTATAGTAGGTGCTACTGATGCGGTTTCGTATCAATGGGAAGAAGATAATGGATCGGGCTACGTAGCAATAAGCAATTCGAGTGTGTATGCTGGTGTAGATACCGATACCTTGAGAATATTAAATACTACTGGCCTTTCTGGATACATATATCACTGTGTAATTTCAAATAGCTTTGGAACCACAACTTCTAATGTTGCTATTCTTACATCTTCAGCTCCTGTTACACCAAGTGTTACTATTCCTACTTCTATGACAATATGTGCAAATATGGATGTAACAGGTCATGCAACAGGAATAAATGATGGGACCACTCCAACATACGTTTGGAATGTCGTAAATATGGGTCCTGTAGGTACAGGCCAAACATTATTTGTACCAGCGGGAACAATACCTCCAGGAACTTATCAAGTATATTGCGAATTGACTAGTAGTTTAGGTTGTACTACCGCTCAAACAGTTGATAGCGACACTTTGTTATTAGTTGTGAACCCAGCACCTACACCAATTGTTAGCGCTGTAGCGAATGTGTTAAGCACTGGTACATTTGCATCTTATCAATGGTTTTATGGAACAACTGCACTAGGCACAAATCAATCAGAAACCGTGTCTCAATCGGGTATCTACACCGTTATGGTGACCAATGCATCCGGGTGTTCGGCTGTATCTGCTGATTATAACTTTGTTTATGTGGGTATCGACAATATTATAGCAGAACAAAATGTGTCTATTTATCCAAATCCTTCAACTGATGGAACTTTCATTCTCGATTTGGGTAATGCAACGAATACTTCCATTTCAGTTTATAATGTGATTGGAAAACTTGTGATGAACAAAGAGGTTGCTATTGGAGGAAAACAAATTATCAATCTTTCGTCAGAAGCAAATGGTTGTTATTTTGTTTCAATAAAAAATGATAAGTCCAGCACAACTCAAAAAGTGACAATTACAAAATAGTTGTTTGTAATTCGTACGTTTGAAAACGTCTTGCAATTTTTGCAGGACGTTTTTGTTTTATCTTTGTTGTAAGTAAAATGGAAAAATCAGAATACATCAACTCTATTGTTAAAAGTCTACCTGATAACCCAGGGGTATATCAATATTTCGATAGCGAAGGGAAGATAATATATGTAGGCAAAGCAAAGAATTTAAAGAAAAGGGTCTCCTCATATTTTAACAAAGATCAGCACGAAAATGGTAAGACTGAAATATTGGTGAGAAAGATTGCAGATATTAAGTTCATCATTGTAGATACAGAGTTGGATGCGCTTTTGCTCGAAAATAATTTAATTAAGAAGTACCTTCCGAGATACAATGTGTTATTGAAAGATGATAAGACATATCCTTGGATTTGTATCAAGAATGAACGTTTTCCTCGAGTGTTTGCAACTCGTAATTTAATAAAAGATGGCTCAAGTTATTTCGGGCCTTATGCATCGGGTAAGTTGATGAATACGGTGCTTGATTTGATTAAGCAATTATTCAAACTTCGTAATTGTAATCTCAATCTTACTCCCGAAAACATTTCCGCTTCCAAGTTTAAAGTTTGTTTGGAATATCATATTGGCAATTGTAAAGCTCCGTGTGTGGGCAACGAATTGGAAGAGGAATACAATGACACAATTGCAAATGTGAGAGAAATAGTAAAAGGAAACATAACCACGGTGTCAAGGCATTTGAAAGAAATGCTTCAACAATTGGTAGAAAGGATGGAATTCGAAAAGGCACATTTGGTAAAAGAGAAAATTGATCTGCTTGATAAATTTCAAAGCAAATCAACCGTTGTGAGCCCTACCATTAATAATGTAGATGTGTTTTCCATTGTTTCTGACGAAAGAAATGCCTTTGTCAATTTTCTAAAAGTGATGAATGGATCCATCATTCAAGGTCATACGGTAGAATTGAAAAAGAAACTTGATGAAAGCAATGAGGAATTGCTTACCCTTGCTATTGCTGAATTACGCGAACGATTTAATAGCGATTCGAAAGAAATAATTGTACCATTCGCTTTAGACACAGAGTTTCCTGGGATTGATTTTGTTATTCCACAGCGTGGCGACAAGAAACATTTACTTGAACTGTCGGAAAGAAATGTGGAATATTACCGTAGAGAAAAAATAAAGCAAGAAAGTCTTGTAGATCCTGAACGTCATACCAAGAGAATATTAGAGCAAATGAAAAAAGATTTGCGACTTACAGAAGAACCTCGTCACATCGAGTGTTTCGATAACTCCAATTTTCAAGGCGCCTACCCAGTTGCAGCAATGACAGTATTTAAAGATGCTAAGCCATGCAAAAAGGAGTATCGTCATTTCAACATAAAAACTGTGGAAGGACCGGATGACTTTGCTTCGATGGAAGAAGTGATTTATCGGAGATACAAAAGAGTATTGGACGAAAAACTTTCGATGCCACAACTTATCGTGATTGATGGAGGTAAAGGTCAACTTAGTTCTGCACTCGAAAGTCTTGATAAACTTGGGTTACGAGGCAAGGTGGCAATAATAGGTATCGCCAAAAGATTGGAAGAGATTTATTTTCCGGGCGATTCTATTCCGCTGTATCTAGATAAAAGAAGTGAGTCGTTAAAAATAATTCAACAAATTCGTGACGAAGCGCATCGGTTTGGGATAACTCATCATCGCAGCAAACGTGATAAAGGAACTTTAAAAACCGAGCTTACCGAAATAAAAGGCATAAGTACTAATTCAGCTCAAAAATTATTGAGTCATTTCAAATCAGTAAAAAACGTGAAAGGTGCATCCGAAATGGAACTAGCTGAACATGTTGGAAAAGCAAAAGCCAAATTAATTGTGGAATTTTACAAAACAAAACAACTTAATTAATCAAGGTAATGATTGGTGGACACTAAAAAGTTTGATAATAAATTACTATTATCATATCTTCTAGAACCATAATAAAAAAAGAATGTGATGATACATGTGGTGATCAAACTACATAATTTATTTTTTATTTAGGAATTGTAAAATCAGAAAGCATATTGTTGAGATGCTAGTTGTCAATATTTACTTCGCAAAATAGTTGTAATATTGCAGTATGATTTTGACGGATACTCATACTCATCTTTATTCAAAAGAATTTGATGACGACCGCACCATGTTGATAGAAAAAGCTATCCAGTCTGGTGTTAGTCGGTTGTTCATTCCCAATGTCGATACCGAATCTATCCCAGGGCTGTTTCAAGTTGTGAAGCAGTTTCCTGAAAATTGTTTTCCCATGATTGGGTTACATCCTTGCTCTGTAAATGCTCGCTATCAGCAAGAATTACAAGTAATGGATTATTGGTTGACCAAACGTTCGTTTGTCGCAATAGGCGAAATTGGTATCGATTTATATTGGGACAAGACTTATATGACTCAACAACTTGATGCTTTTCGGATGCAAATACAACTCGCCCAGAAACATCATTTGCCTTACATTATTCACTGTCGTAATGCATTTAGCGAAGTGATGCAAGTTATCCGACAACATCATAACTTTTGCTCACGCGCTATCTTTCACTGCTTTAGTGGAAGTCCCTCACAAGCTCAAGAAGTGGTTGAAGCAGGCAATTTTAAACTAGGAATTGGAGGGGTAGTAACCTTCAAAAATTCAGGATTGGATAAAGTGGTTGAAGCCATCGATTTGAAACACCTTGTCCTTGAAACCGATGCCCCTTATTTAGCACCAATACCTCACCGTGGCAAACGTAATGAGCCAGCATACTTATTGTTGATAGCTCAAAAAATAGCAGAAATTAAAAATATCTCAGTAGAAGAAGTAGCAGCTGTAACCACTCAAAATTCAATTGATGTGTTTGGGATTTAAGATTAAAATCGTTTTATGAAATCAAAAGTACTAATCATTTATACAGGAGGTACAATTGGAATGATGCAAGATGCAACTTCAGGACAATTAATTCCGTTCGACTTTAAACATTTAACTCAACAAATTCCTGAGTTAAAAAAATTCGATATCGAACTTTCTTCTGTCTCCTTCAAGCGTCTTATTGATTCAAGCGATATGCAACCCGAGATTTGGATTGAATTAGTGAAGATGATAGAAGATCATTACAACGAAGTCGATGGCTTTGTTATTCTTCATGGTAGCGACACCATGTCGTTTACCGCATCAGCATTAAGTTTTATGCTTGAGAACTTGAATAAACCAGTGATTCTCACAGGCTCCCAATTACCTATTGGAACAATACGTACTGATGGAAAAGAAAATTTAATTACTGCCATCGAAATAGCAGCAGCAAAACAAAATGGAAAACCCATCATTTCAGAAGTATGCATCTATTTCGAATCTCAATTGTATAGAGGCAACCGAACACACAAGTTCAACTCGGAGCAGTTTCAGGCCTTTCAATCTGCCAATTACCCCATACTTGCCGAAGCAGGAGTCCATATCAAATATAACCATAATGCGCTTCAAAAACCGAGTAGAAAAAAGTTAAAAGTACATACCAATCTGAATGCTGATATAGTTATTTTGAAACTATTTCCAGGTGTCAATCCCACTGTTGTCAACGCCATCCTTCAAATAGAAAACATTCGAGCTGTAATACTCGAAACATTTGGTTCTGGCAATTGTACTACTGAGCCTTGGTTTGTTAACGCTTTAAAAGATGCAATAAGTCGGGGAATCATCATTCTTAACGTCACACAATGTAATGCAGGGGATGTGGAACAAGGTAAATACGCCACTAGTGCCAAACTAATCACCGCAGGTGTGATTAGTGGAAATGACATCACGACTGAAGCTGCTGTAGCCAAATTGATGTATCTACTAGGCATGAAGAATAATAAAGCGATAATAAAAAAGCTTCTGCTTGCCAATCTGCGAGGTGAAATAACGGTTTAATTAAGTTCGGTTGATTTAGAAGGCGGTATTTGAACAAGTTTTTGTTCATAATATTTTTCCTTAACTCCAATTATTCTAACTGCAAAAACCTAGTTTTGTACCAAGTAAATAGCATTATGAAAAGACAAACCACCTTATTAAAAAAGTACTCTTCTATAGAAGAAATCGAAGGTTCGCTTAGCATCAACGATTTGCGTGAAAAAGAGTTCAATAGCGAAAAACTCACCATTCGCGAAAAACAAGCTTTAGTTAATTTCGATAGGTATAGAATTAACGAACTGAATGCTCAAAAGGACGATGAATCATTTCATCAACGCTACCGAGAGCTACAAATAATGGCTAATTTGGGCAAATACGAGGAGTTCTTGAACCAAAAGTACTTCATTTAAAATAAAGCCAACACTACTTCAAGGCCATTCTTCAAAAAAGTTGGCTTTTCTTATAAAATTTGTATAAGATTCCCTAGTTTATGTTAATTTAGCACTAAATATTTTCAAGTTAGAGGCAACCTTCTGGAAATTTTACGTCTTTAAGGTGTAAAACGGAGGTGTTTGCGAAAGGTCTATGCTACACCATGAATGAAAGTGAAATAATTAAAGGTTGTTTAAGAAACGACAGAGGGAGCCAAAAAGTTCTCTTTGAATTCTATTACGATCAGATGTTTGGTGTTTGTTTAAGATATGCAAATTCTGAAACAGAAGCAAAAGACATTGTGCTTGAAGGATTTTTAAAGGTTTTTGTTAATCTTAACAGGTTCAATCAAACTGGAACTTTAGAAGCTTGGATAAAAAGAATAATGGTCAACTCGGCATTAGATAAAGTGCGAAAGAATAAGCACAATTATTTAATAGTAAGCACTGTTTATGCTGATGATACGGTTTTAGAGATAGCAGATGAAATAACTGATGAAGAGCTTGTATTACAAATTGATAAAGAAGAGATATTAAAAGCAGTTCAACAATTAACGCCTGCTTATCGAACGGTGTTTAACTTATATGTTCTTGAAGAATATACACATAAGGAAATTGCAGAAATGCTTGATATTAGTGAAGGAACATCTAAGTCAAATCTCTCGAAAGCGAAATATAATTTAAGAAAAAATTTAATCCATTTAATCAAAACTGACAATGGCTAACACTTCTAACAACAATAAACTTGACAAAAAAATCAAACAATCGTTGAGTAATTATAAAGCAACAAATAGTGTTGTCGATTGGTCACGCATGGAAGAAATGCTGGATTCAGCACCAAGAGCGAACACCTTTAAATGGAATTATCTTTTCAGCGCTTTGCTCGGTATTATTATAGTTGGCGGTGCTTATTTTATGTACGATTCCCTTTCTTATTCCAAATTGAATGAAAAGAAGGATGTTATTGAGCCAACAAAATTATTGGAAAAAAATTCAACTTTAACGATTCCGAAAGTTGAGGGAACCTTGATCGAGTCTTCTGCTCCTAATGAAATGCCAGAAGTGACAAATGCTGCCTCTTTAGAAAACGAATCGAAGTCAGCAAAGTTTATATCACATACTTCTTTGAAAAACGAAAGTATACAGAAAGATGTAAATGTCAACATTAAAAAGCCTACTCAAATTTTAATAATGGGAAATGAACCGGTTTTTGGCGATATGCTCGATTCTGCAAAAGGGATTATAGGAGCTACAAAGGAAAAGGAAGCAACAAAAAAATCTGCTGTGATTCACTCAGAAAGCCCTATTGGGTGGAATAAGTTTATCAATCCAGACAGTTTAAGACTTAAAAATAAGCAGCAAAGTGACTCGTTAAAGTTGACTCCGAACCAATAATTTATTCTTTCTTTCTTAAAAAAACCTCTAAATTTCAAAGATTTTTTTAATTTAACGGGCAACCATTTATGAAATTTACGTCTTATAGGTGTATAGAATCTTTAAATTGGTATGAAAAAGGGTTGCTTAACCTTTATTATTCTCATTATTTTTGTTGTGCGTGGATTTGCTCAAGATCCTCAGTTCACTCAATTTTATGCGAATCCATTATACCTCAATCCTGCTTTAGCAGGTTCTGAAATCTGTCCGAGAGTTAATATTAATTATCGTAATCAATGGCCAGGGATATCTGGTACCTATGTTACCACAACCGCATCTATTGACAAATATATTTACAAAATAAAAGGAGGGTTAGGTTTTCTTGCATCATACGATATGGCTGGGCAGGGGACATTGAATACCGCATCCATCAGTGCTATGTATTCATATCAACTTAGAATCAAACGAAATTTTGCCATCAATTTTGGTTTACAAGGTTCATATGGTCAAAAAAGTTTGAATTTGAATAAACTCAATTTTGGAGACATGATTGATGAAAAGTACGGATTTGTTAATATTACAGGTGAAAATCAGATTCGGAGCCAAAAGTCTTATACTGATTTCTCGGCAGGAATGGTTGCTTTTACAAAACGTTTGTTTGCGGGTGTTGCGGTTAATCATCTTACTCAACCAGACGAAGGATTAATATATGTTAGTCGTTTACCAATGAAGTATACTTTTCACGCAGGTGGGATATTTCATTTGAATGGAGAAAAAAGTGATGTTACGATTTCACCTAATGTTTTGTATCAACATCAGAAGGATTTTAGTCAATTAAACTTTGGTCTGTATTTTACAAAAGGAGCGATAGTTGGGGGAATTTGGTATCGTAATAATGATGCATTTATTTTCCTAGTTGGCTTTCAAAGACAGAAGATAAAAATAGGATATACCTATGACATCACCATTTCAAAACTTACAAACGCAACAGCAGGCGCCCATGAGTTATCATTAGGCTTCATGTTTAGATGTATTAAACCAAAACCTAAATACCGCCCGGGAATTTGTCCCGTTTTTTAGATTGTTTTGTGTTTAGTTAGAGAGCAGACGACCCTACTTTATGTAGGGTTTTCTGTTTTAGGGAACTTGCTTCAAACTTTGTAAGGCCTTTTTAAAACTAACTTTTTCTTCAATAATGGTAACTAGCTGGCCAATACTCACTCTTTCTTGAGTCATAGTGTCTCGATGACGAATTGTAACTGTATTGTCTTCTATTGTTTGATGATCAACTGTAATACAAAAAGGAGTCCCTATGGCATCTTGCCTTCTGTAACGTTTACCAATTGTATCCTTTTCATCAAAGGTGCAAGCATGGTCATATTTCAATAATTCTAAAATTTCGCGAGCTTTTTCGGGTAGTCCGTCCTTTTTCAGAAGTGGAAGTACCGCAACTTTAATTGGAGCTAAAAAAGCCGGAAGATTTAAGGCCACTCGTGTGGTTCCATCTTCAAGTTTTTCTTCTACATACGATTTTGACATCACTGCAAGGAATAAACGATCCAACCCTACTGATGTTTCCACAACGTAGGGAACGTAATTCTGATTAATTTCTGGATCGAAATACTGCAGTTTTTTTCCGGAATGTAATTCATGAGCTTTTAAGTCAAAATCTGTACGGCTATGAATCCCTTCAAGTTCTTTGAATCCAAAAGGGAAATTAAACTCAATGTCACATGCAGCATTGGCGTAATGGGCAAGTTTTAAATGGTCGTGAAAACGGTAATTCTGATTGCCAAATCCCAATGATTGGTGCCATTTCATGCGAGCTAATTTCCAGTAATTATACCATTCTATCTCAGTTCCCGGTCGAACAAAATATTGCATTTCCATCTGTTCAAATTCACGCATTCGGAAGATAAATTGTCTTGCAACAATTTCGTTTCGGAATGCTTTACCAGTTTGAGCAATTCCAAAAGGAATTTTCATTCGTCCCGATTTTTGCACATTAAGGAAGTTCACGAATATTCCTTGAGCTGTTTCAGGGCGAAGGTAAATCAAATTAGCGTCTTCACTAACAGAGCCCATCGCAGTACTGAACATCAAATTAAACTGGCGTACCTCTGTCCAGTTTTTAGATCCAGAAATTGGACACACAATTTCGGCATCAATTATTATTTGACGCACTTCTTCAAGGTTGTTTGCTTCAAGAGCACCCTTAAATCTATCGAGTATCGAGTCAGCCTTAGCCTGATTTTCTAGCACTCTAACATTGGTGTTTCTAAACGTTTCTTCATTGAAACTCTCTCCAAAACGCTCCTTTGCTTTCTCGACTTCTTTGGTTATCTTGGTCTCAATCTTAGCCACATGCTCCTCGATTAACACATCAGCACGATATCTTTTTTTGCTATCCTTGTTGTCTATCAATGGATCATTGAACGCATCAATATGACCAGAAGCCTTCCAAGTTGTAGGGTGCATAAAAATTGCAGCATCTATACCAACAATGTTTTCATGCATCTGAACCATAGCTTTCCACCAATATTCCCGAAGGTTTTTTTTTAATTCTACCCCCATTTGACCATAATCATACACGGCACTCAATCCATCATATATCTCGCTACTTTGAAAAATAAACCCATATTCTTTTGAATGTGAAATAATGTTTTTAAAAATATCCTCCTGATTCATCTTTTAAGTTTAATTATTTAGGATGCAAAAGTAATCTTATTGTTATTTGATTTCTTGTTCATTTGAAAATAAATTTATGGATTGGGCAAATATACAGATGATGCTGCATTATCCTTTGATACATGTCTGATTTCGTTTTATAATCAGAATTAGATTTCTGCCATAGAACACATTTCACTACATTTGCACCTCGAAAATGATGAATATGAGAAAAAATTTTGTTGAGGAATTGAAGTGGAGAGGAATGATTCAAGATATCATGCCTGGGACAGAGGAGTTATTGAACAAACAAATGGTTAGCGGGTATATTGGCTTCGATCCCACTGCTGATTCACTTGGAATTGGAAATATGGTGCCTGTAATGATGTTGCTACATTTTCAAAAAGCAGGACACAAACCAATTGCTTTAGTAGGGGGTGCTACTGGCATGGTTGGCGATCCATCAGGCAAGTCAGCCGAAAGAAATTTGTTGGATGAATCTACACTCAATCATAATGTAGCGTGTCAAAAAAAGCAACTTGAGAAATTTCTTGATTTCGATTGTGGACCCAACTCAGCAGAAATTGTCAATAATTATGATTGGTTTAAAGAATTTTCGTTTCTTGAATTTATTCGAGAAGTTGGGAAACATCTGACGGTAAATTACATGATGTCAAAAGACTCAGTAAAAAGTAGATTAGAAAATGGAATGAGTTTTACGGAATTCAGCTACCAATTAGTACAAGGATACGATTTCTATTATCTTTGGAAAAATAAGAATATTCAACTTCAGATGGGAGGCTCCGATCAGTGGGGAAATATAGTTACAGGGACTGAACTAATTCGAAGAAAATCTGGAGGTGAGGCATTCGCGTTAACAACTCCATTAATAAAAAAAGCAGATGGTACCAAATTTGGTAAAACCGAAAGTGGGAATATTTGGTTAGATAGGTCAAGAACCTCACCTTACAAATTTTATCAATTTTGGCTGAATGCAGGTGACGAAGATGTCAAAACATATATCCGTATTTTCACCTTATTCACAAAAGAAGAAATAGAAATGCTAGAGAAAGAACAATCTAGCGCACCTCATTCTCGAATCTTGCAAAAGACGCTAGCAAAGGATATTACAATTCGAGTTCACTCAGAAGAAGATTTTAACGCAGCGGTTGAAGCATCTGAAATACTTTTTGGGAAGGGAACGGAAGAGACATTGCAAAATTTATCGGAGGTTGATTTCCTGTCGATTTTTGAAGGCGTAGAGCAAGAACAAATAAACAAGATAGATCTCGATTCGGGCATTTCAATTGTTGATTTTTTGACAGAAAAGACTCATGTTTTTCAATCCAAAACCGAAGCGAAAAAAATGATACAAGGAGGAGGTGTCTTTGTAAACAAAACCAAGGTGGAGAGTTTGGATACGGTAATAAATTCACGAAATTTGATTAGCAACAAATATATCTTAATTCAGAAAGGCAAGAAAAATTATCATTTAGTTAGAGTTATTCCCTGATTAAATACAATTCCCAATGAGGTTTTGTTTTTTGTTTGGGTATTTCTAACTAACCAATAAATTGCATCCTCTGATGTCACTGTTGTCAAAGCGCCCAATCACTTCGAAACTTCCATCTTCATGTATTTTCCCCAAGTCTTGAGTTGCAATAAATGAGCAAGAATTGATATTAGCCAAATCTATCACATTTATTCCTCCAGTTTTAAGACAAGGTAAAATGCTAAGAGGGTCATTAATATCTCTAATCAAAACCTTCATCCACGGAGGACAAACAAATAAGCCGTTACCCTTGGAATAAGCTTGTGAAAGAAGCTCTGTCATCCCATATTCACTATGAATTTCTGTTACACCAAATCTGCTTTTAAGAATAGAGTGCAATTCCTGTTTTACAAGTTCTTTGCGTTTGCCTTTCATTCCTCCTGTTTCCATTATGATAGTGTTTTTTAAAGAAAAGTTATATTTTTCAATTAAATCTAGAAGAGCATAAGTTACACCAATCAGGATGTTTATTTTGTCAACTTTATGAAATTTGCTGTGAACTTCTTCTGTTGTCATTAGTGACTTAATCAACTCTTCCGTATCGTTCAAATAAAATTTACTTAATTCACTTTCTGATTTATCAATAAAATCACTCACCATGTAAATTAATGAGGAGCCACTCCTTTCTAGATAAGATGGAAGTAAAGCAAATATTGTGTACTTGTTAATGTTCCCATAGAATAACTCAAAACATTTAAGATAGCTCTTTTCATAAATAGAAACGTCATTAACATAGTGGCTGCTTGGGTTATCATGTGTGGTGCCACTACTTGTAAACCTAACTGATTTTGAATTAGTATTTTTTGTTGAACTAAGGATGGTATGTGTTTTGAAAAATTCAATAGGCAAGAAGGGTATTTGGTCTATTCCCGAAACTTTATCAATATTGATTTTGAGCGTATTAATATATCTATTGTAAACTTCACATTCGTTTGCTTGATAGTGAAAAATTTCAAGTGTTTTATGTTTGAATTGAGAATCATTCGAGATAGAAAATATATTTTCTGTTGCAGGTTTCATAGTTAATTTTACAAACCTACTAAAAACATAGTGAAATAAACTCTATTTTTGAAATAAAAAAATCACTACCTTTATGGTCCTAATTCAGGCAATGAAAAATCAATTTTCTATTTTACTTATTCTTTTCATTTTGGTTGCTTTTATTTCATCGTGTGTTAAAGAGAAAAACTTCCCTTCGGCTCCAGTGATCACTTTTAAAGATATTACAAACAAAAAGGTGTCTACAACTGATGGTCTTACTACCCTTTCTGGAATAGACTGCACGATTAAATTTACTGATGGAGATGGCGATGTAGGAGTTTCTTCAACGGATCCAATACCAGATTTAAAGGTAGTGTATCAATTCAAAGGCATTGATGGTAAATTTCATCCATATGATAATTCCACCACAAGTGGTTTCGATACTCTTAATTTTCCATACAGGATACCCGATATCACTCCGCAAGGACAATACAAAGCTCTTGAAGGGGAGATAAAAATCCAATTGAGAGGCGAGCCATTATTTCCATTTTATCCTTTAGTTCCTTTGCAAAATGCAACATTTAGGCTTGCGATAATAATGCGCGATAGAGCCAATCATTATAGCGATTGGGTTTATTCAGATGAAGTCACTAATCCTTAAAATTGTATAGGTATTCAAACTTTTTTTACTCTATTAAATGAAAAATAATAAACCAATAATCATTTGGCTTCTTCTTGGCTGTGTTCTTATTTATTTAATGGTTGTCATTGGAGGCATAACTCGACTTACTCATTCTGGGTTATCTATGGTTGAATGGAATCCAATTATTGGTTCCATTCCTCCACTTTCAGATGCTGATTGGCAGATACCCTTTGAGAAGTATAAACAAACTCCTGAATACAAGATAATCAACAATCAATTTTCGCTAGATGAATTCAAGTCGATATACTGGTGGGAGTATATTCACCGATTTTTAGGACGAACCATTGGATTGGTGTTTGTTATTCCTTTTTTGTACTTTTGGATTCAAAAGCGTTTCTCAAAAGACTTACTAAAAAAAATGTTGGCTCTATTATTATTAGGTGCTTTACAAGGAGTATTGGGATGGTACATGGTATATAGTGGTTTACATAAGGAACCTCATGTCAGTCATTATCGCTTAGCTGCACATCTAATTTCAGCATTCACAGTATTTGGCTTTACTTTTTGGTATGCTCTTGATTTGCTTTATCCTAAGGCTTTAGGAATAAATAAAATGAACAGACAACTTAATCGGTTGTCTATAATTATGCTTTCATTAATTATTTTTCAGATAATTTATGGGGCTTTTGTAGCAGGATTAAAAGCTGGTCTGTTTTATAATACCTTTCCAAAAATGGGAAATAAATTGTTTCCAGACACAATTGTTTCTTTTGAACCATTTTATAAGAACATGGTTGAGAATCCATCTGGTGTACAATTCATACATCGTATTCTAGCTTTTTTGGTTTTCGCCATCGTTTTGTATGTATGGGAAAGTGCGAGAAGTTCTGAAACTAAACAACTTCAAAGAAACGCATCTAATTTTATTTTAGGTGTTGTAACAGTTCAATTCCTTTTAGGTGTATTAACAATTCTTTATGCGGTTCCTGTGGTCTTAGGAGTTTTACATCAAACGGGGGCCTTCTTTTTATTTGCTTCCTGTTTGTTTTTTATTCATACTCTTCGCAAAGAAGTTTGAGGTATCGTCTTCCTTCCATTCAAATGTTTCTATAAGTCTATAAATGTCCTTTCTGATAAACGTTAAGACAGGTTTGATAGAATCAGTGTTTGGTACCGCGTTGAAATACAGAGCCCCCCGGATAAAATGTTTTGTACTGTCAGTCAGAAAAAACTGAATTGATGAGGCTGCATTACCTTCAATCTCGTACACTAATCCATAAACTTTACTTTTAGGTTTTGAAAATGGTTGTGTTTCAATCCCAGACGCTTTAATCTGGTGCTTGGAAGCAAGTATATAGGTATCTTGTAAATATCCTTCAATATTATCATTTACCGCCTTATAACTTAAATGCAACGTGCCATTAAAAGAAGGGAAATTCAAATTTAACCAACACGGTTCTGCGTTCGCATTTTTATCATTTTCCATCTTTGAATAAGAAGGGATTTCAAATGTAAATGGACAGCTAGCATCATATTTTTCATATTTTTTTTCAGGGAAGGACAATCGAAAATATGCTTTTGGTTTTGGAACTGTAACATCGTCATCAGAGCAAGACGTAAATTGGAAGCAAGAAAAAATAATTAAAAAAAAAGGAATGTTAAACTTTTTCATTGTCTTTTCGAATTGATATTTTTACTCTTTTTAACTTTCTATTATCTGCAGATTCTATGGTAAATAATAAATTGTTGAATTGAATTGTTTCGTTCCTTGTAGGTATCCTTCCTTCTATTTCAATGATTAAACCCGCTAAGGTATCTGCTTCGCCTTTTACTTCTTCAAATGCCTCCCCATCAATTTCCAAAATTCGATATACATCATTCAAATGCGCTTTCCCTTCAAAAACAAAGTTGTTTTCATCTAGTTTAGAATAAACCAAATCATCATCGTCAAATTCATCATTTATTTCACCTACAATTTCTTCAATGACATCCTCTAAAGTGACTATGCCTGATGTGCCGCCATATTCATCAACTACAACAGCTAAATGAATTTTCTTCGATTGAAATTCACGGAGTAAATCATCAATCTTTTTATTCTCAGGAACAAAAAATGGCGGCCTTATTATTGTCTGCCAACTAAAACCTTTTTTTTCGTTCTTATACTGAAGTAAATCTTTAGCGTACAAAACTCCTACAATATTATCAAGTTTTTCCTTGTAAATCGGCACACGTGAAAACCCACTATTCGTAATGTCTGTGAGAAGTTTTTCAAACTCATGAATTGAATCAAAGGCAACAACATCCATCCTTGATTTCATAATTTGTTTTACATCAGTGCTACCAAATTTCACAATCCCTTTTAATATCTTATGATCTTCTACAGGTATTTCATTATCTGAGGTGAGATCCAAAGCCTGAGATAATTCATCTACGGAAATATTATGAGATTTTGGAATAATCAACTTGTCTAGCAATGAAGTTGAATAGATTAAAAAAGAACTAATAGGATAAAATATTTTTTGAAGAAATTGAACCAATAAGAATAGAAAACGCGCTGAGCTCAAAGGGTTCTGCGTGGCATATATTTTAGGTATTACTTCTCCAATTAATAAAATTAGAAATGTTACTATCACAACTTGAATGATAAAACCTAATAAATGGCTTTCTGGGGTGAATTCAAACATCCCTTCCATCACCAAAGTTGAAAGCACCACAATTGCGATATTAATAAAATTGATACTTATTAATAGAGTGGCTAATAATCTTTTTGGAGCACTTACAAGCTTCAAAATGCTTTCATCTATCTCATTTCCTGAAATTTTTAGATCTTCCATATCAGATGGAGTAAGTGAAAAGAAGGCAGACTCCGCAGCAGAAACTATTGAAACTATTAAAAGCAGAGCGAACATTGATATCAATGAAATCGCTATGCCTACCGAAAAAGGCTTAACGAGAATAGCAAGAATGGAAGTCTGATAGTAAAAAATATTAATAATGAGTATTGGCAATGTGGATAGATTTGTAAAATAAAATGTTTGATAATTACTCTTACTGACTAATCATCAAACATTCCTATTTAATTTCTAAAATGGTAGACCATCAGCACCGTTGATGTTACTATCCGAAACTCCTCCAATATCATCACCAGGAGTGGATTGATTGTTTTCCTTTTTACCAAGCATGGTGAATGAATCAGCCACAATCTCAGTGCTGTAGTGCTTAATACCATCTTTGTCATATGAACGGGTTCGTATTTTTCCTTCCAAGTAAATTGTCATACCTTTTCTCAAATACTTTTCAGCGATATCGGCTAGTCCCCTCCAAACAACAATATTATGCCATTCAGTCTGTTCTTTTCGATTACCACTTTTGTCTTTGTATACCTCAGATGTAGCCAATGAAAAACTTGCTACACTTGCACCTCCTTCTAGGTGACGCACTTCGGGGTCCTTTCCTAAATTACCCACCAAAATTACTTTGTTGATTCCTGCCATTTTGATTTTGTTTTTATGAATACTTTAGCAAAAGTAAGAAATGAATTGCATTTTTTGTGAAAAAAATCAAAAAATTATTTCACTACGATTCTTCCTAACAATTTATTAAACTCCTTTTTTGCTTGAAGTAAATAAAATTGAGTCTGCATTAATTTCATAACTTCATCTTCGGGAAGATTTTCTTTCAGTTGTTTTTGAATATCTCCAATCATCATCTCTAACCTTCTACTTTTTAATGAATATACAGCATTGTTCAATGATTGTTTTATAACTTCTTCCTCTTTTGTAATAAAGATACTGTGCTTTTCCCAGTCCGATAGAAAATAAGGACTTGAAACCAAGTCTATTGCTAAAGTACTAATTTCCTGATTAGGGTGATTGGTGAAAAAATTAGATTCTGGAATATTACTTTGATCAATTTGATTAACAAATTCGTCAAATATACTTTTGTACAACTTATTTTCTAGTATAATTTCATCTTTCTCGAGCTCATGTCTTATTAGTTCAGCGATACTGATGTCAAGTTGAATAGGTCGCTCGGATTCGTCAACATCCTCGCTGTCTATTTGCACTATTTTATGGCCATAATTTACTAGAATTCGTATAATGTCTCGTTCTTGATGTTCTGAATCGAGATAGGAAACAGTTCTTTTATCAGTTTCAAGTAGCCCTTCATTAGGAACGAATTCTGGAATGTTTTCGTGCTCGGCTGGTTGAATTTTTCTCTCATTGAATTTTTTGCTCCGAATTTTATTTAACTCATTTAATAGAATCGTTTCTTCTAACTCCATGATTCTAGAACATTCTTTTATATATACAGAACGATAAATTGCCTCTGGAATCAAAGCTATACTTTCAACTATTTCTTTTATCAATTGAGCTTTTTTAATTGGGTCGTCTTTAACCTCAATCATTAATAGGCTTGTCTTAAATGAGATAAAGTCTCGAGAATTGTCCTTGATGAATTTTTTCAATTCATCAGTAGTAACTCGTTTTGAAAATGAATCAGGATCGTCTCCATCAGGAAATAACAGGACCTTTACATTCATTCCTTCTTCAAGAATTAAATCAATCCCTCTAAAACTTGCTTTTATTCCTGCACTATCTCCATCATACAATATCGTGATATTGTTAGAAAATCTCCTAATAAGCTTTATCTGGCCTACCGTTAATGAGGTACCACTGCTAGCCACCACATTTTCAATTCCCGCTTGATGCATCGAGATTACATCCGTGTAACCCTCTACCAAGAAACAATTATCCTGATGAATTATTTCCTTCTTCGCAAAAAAGATACCGTAAAGGACATCACTTTTGTGATAAATTTCCGTCTCTGGTGAGTTGATGTATTTAGCGGTCTTTTTATCCGTTCGCAATGTTCTTCCACCAAACGCGATGACACGACCACTTATATTATGAATCGGAAACATGACTCTTCCCCAAAAGCGATCTAGATATTTCCGAGAGGTAGTTTGGTTTTCGACTTCCAACACTTCGGAATTATTTCCTTCTTCATTTTTATATTCTATGGTGAGTCCTGATTTAACAAGATATTCGAACTTATAAGCGTTTGTTAAAGCAGTGTCCGTAAAACTTGTGCGAGTATTAAGGCTATAACCAAGTTGGAATTTATTAATGATGTCTTCTCTAAAACCTCTTTCTTTGAAATAACCTAGTCCTATAGATTTCCCTTCATCAGTTGAAAATAAATTTTCAGTAAAGTTCTTTTGGGCGTAGGTGGAAACAACAAACAAACTCTCCCTATCATTATTTGTTTGAATCTGTTCTGGAGTTTGAACTTCTTCAGAAATTTCAATATTGTATTTTTTCGCAAGATGACGTAATGCCTCAGGATAGGTCATTTGCTCTTTTTCCATCAGAAAATTGACAGAGTGCCCACCCTTTCCACAGCCAAAACACTTGTAAATTCCTTTCGCAGGAGAAACATAAAAAGAAGGAGTTTTTTCATCATGAAAAGGACAAAGTCCAATTAGGTTAACACCTCTTTTTTTTAAGGTAACGTAATCGGCAACCACTTCCTCCACACGAGCGGCTTCAAAGATTTTATCTATATCTTGCTTGGGTATTATCATTACACATTAGAATTCAATAATTGTGTTTCTTGAGTCTTCTTCTTTTCTTTTCGGTAAATTAATACCAAACTTAAGGTAACTAATAAAGCGCTAGTTAAAACAAAGACCCATTCATTATCATTACTTCCAATTTTGTCAGCATCAACTCCTATTGCTCCTCTATTTGACAACCACACTGCAAATACAGCAACCCCATTATTGATGAAATGTGCAATCATACCTGGCCACAACGACCCGCTCCAAACAAACAAATATCCAAGATATGCTCCCATCAACATACGAGGAACAAAGCCATAAAACTGCATATGAAACGCACTAAATAGCGCTGCTCCTATCCAGACACCAATATGTTTGTTCCTTGTACATTCAATCAACACTTTTTGCAACATTCCCCGAAAGAACAATTCCTCGCTAACAGCTGCCATAAAAGCAATGACAAATAAATTTATTATTAACACGCCAACTGAAGTACCTTTTGTAAAAGCATCAGTTATTTCTCCTGCTTGTACCTCACTACTTTTCATCCAAGTTTCCATTCCTCTAAATGCTTCTGGCAAGTGCATCCCTTGATTCATTTCTGCTAACCAATTAATTAATGGCATTGCCAAAAGCATTCCCAATCCCGCCAATAAGGCAGTTGAAAACATTGGTTTATGTGAAATTCCAAGGTAGTGTATTCCTTTTTTTGTCCAAAAAATAGCGAATAGAATTGGAGGAAGTATAAATATTATTACAACACTTATTAATTGTTCCAACTTCATCTTAAAGATCTCGTCAGCATCATCATAGTTGATTTTTACATTCAATAGAGATGCTAGGTAGGTAAGCAGCCCAAGAGAGACTAATACAAATAGAATAATGGATAGCTTTAACCACGAATGACGTTCTTCGTCTAAGTTTTGCATTGCTTTTGTTATTTTTTGATAATTTTGCACAAATGTACTACGAATTACGAATCTTTGCGAATCATCCAAATCTTAATTTACTTTGGGATTCCATTTTTTATTTCTCGAGTGCAGAATAATTACAACTATCAGAATTCATCATACTCATTTATTTCATTATTAGTTGAGTCACTTGATAAAATCACCTTAGAATATAAATGGTAAAAATAGGAAATATTGAGTTAGGGGATTTTCCCTTGTTATTAGCACCAATGGAAGATGTTAGCGATCCTCCTTTCAGGGCGGTTTGCAAACAAAATGGCGCTGACCTAATGTACACTGAGTTTATTTCTTCCGAAGGATTAATTCGTGATGCGAAAAAAAGTCTTCAGAAACTAGATATCTTCGAATACGAAAAGCCAATTGGCATACAGTTGTTTGGGTCCGAAATCGATTCGATGCGAGAGGCTGGAATAATTGCGGATCAAGCGAACCCTGATTTGATCGACATCAATTATGGTTGCCCAGTGAAGCAAGTTGCTTGCAGGGGAGCAGGAGCTGCGCTATTGCAGGATATTCCTAAAATGGTAAAGATGACGTCTGAAATAGTGAAAATTGCACATCGCCCAGTAACTGTAAAGACGCGCTTGGGTTGGGACGATTCTACAAGGAATGTGAATGAAGTTGCCGAAAGACTTCAGGATATTGGGATACAAGCGCTCACTGTGCATGGTCGTACTCGGTCTCAAATGTACAAAGGAGAGGCTGATTGGACCTTGATTGGAGAAATTAAAAATAATCCACGAATTACCATTCCAATTTTCGGAAATGGCGATGTAGATTCTCCTGAAAAGGCTAAACTTATGCGAGATCGATTTGGTGTGGATGGGATAATGATTGGCAGAGCAAGTATAGGCTATCCTTGGATATTCAACGAAATAAAGCATTTCTTAAAAACGGGCAACCATTTGTCTGCTCCTAGCATAACCGAACGAGTAAATGTTTGTAAACAACATCTTGATTTTTCAATGCGTTGGAAATCTAATCATGCAGGTATTGTGGAAATGCGAAGACATTATACCAACTATTTTAAAGGACTTCCACACTTTAAGGAATTGCGTCTAAAGTTAGTCACTACCTACGACCATGCTGAAATTCTCAATATACTGGATGAGGTGGTAAGGAAGTATACGGAAAACGAAGTAGTAGGAAGTTAATAAACTCGAAATTCCCTTAAACGAGTAGAGTAACATTATCTGATAAAGTATTTTTGTTACAGATTTGATTGGGACCAAATTCAGTGTTTTTTCAATACTAACATACCCCCTTTGATAACTAACTTATATATTTTGATTAGGTGACCATATTTTTCATTAAATTTGTTTAATTATTTTAGACATTCTCCTTGATGAAAACTTCGAAACAAATAATGGCCGAACTTACCCAAACTGCACTGATGCCTCAGGAGGAGATGTTGGAGGTCGGTAGAAAGAAGGGGAAGTTATATATTGGTATTCCTAGAGAGCTTTCGTTTCAAGAAAATAGAGTTTCGCTAGTGCCGGATGCTGTGGCACTTCTTGTTAACAATGGTCACAGAGTTGTAGTTGAAACAAATGCTGGGCAAATGGCAAATTTTCAAGACAACGACTATAGTGAAGCCGGAGCGCATATAGCATATAGTGCCGAGGAGGTGTACAAGGCTGATATTATTTTAAAAGTAGCTCCGCCCTCCCCAGAAGAAATTGCTATGATGCAACAGCGCCAAACGCTTATTTCGGCTTTGCAACTAACCGTTCAACCAGAAAATTTCCTTAAACAATTAATGGCGAAAAGAGTTACTGCTATTGCTTTTGATTGGATAAAGGGTGAAGATGGAATTTATACTGTAATCCGCTCGATGGGCGAAATAGCAGGAGGTACATCCATCCTAATCGCAGCTGAATATTTAAGCAATGTAAATAATGGTCAAGGGGCTATTCTTGGTGGCATCTCGGGTATTTCTCCTACTGATGTTGTTATACTTGGTGCAGGTACCGTGGGCGAATTTGCTACCCGTGCTGCACTTGGTTTAGGTGCTTCTGTCAAGGTATTCGATAATTCTATATATAGGTTAAGACGATTACAAACTTCAATAGGTACTCGGGTTTTTACCTCGGTTATTCAACCTCGTGTATTAGCCAAACATTTGAAAACGGCTGATGTGGTGATAGGTGCCATTAGGGGACAGCATGGAAGAACACCATGTGTTGTGACCGAAGAAATGGTGAGTGAAATGAAAACAGGTTCTGTGATAATTGACGTCAGCATTGATCAAGGTGGATGTTTTGAAACTTCAGAAGTAACCAATCATACCAAACCTGTTTTTAGAAAGCATGGTGTGATTCATTATTGTGTACCCAACATTGCTTCACGTGTCTCAAGAACTGCTTCGTATGCACTGAGTACAATTTTTGCCCCTATCCTAATCAATATTGGAGAACAAGGAGGTGTAGAAAATATGCTCAGAAGAGATGTTGGTGTAAGAAATGGAATTTATCTCTACAATGGAACACTTACCAATCAGGATTTGGGAGAAATGTTTAAGCTTCCTTATAAAGACATTAACCTATTAATGGCTGCATTGTAATCGAGACAAATAATTGTTTGTTTCTTGAATATTCTATCTACCTTATCAATCTCTTTCATTAATTCATCACTTAACTAACTTCAATAAACTATGGCAATAGAAGGAAAAAATTCAGATTTATACAGGCGATTCAGACTTTATGGCTTTGGATTTTTGATTGGTATGCTTATGGTGAGTATGCTCTACAAAGGGAAAGGATGTCAAATGCCTAATTCTGCAAAATTGGAAGAATTAAGCTATCAACATATTGAGTATACTAAAAAGGCTGATTGCATAATGAAATGCAGAAACATAACGGATGCTGAAATAAAACAAGTAATGAAGAGCGGAAAAGTAAACTATACTTTATCTGATGTACACCACAAACCTTATCCTACTTACACAATAGAAGGCCCTACGGGAACCAAACGTAATTTGCGAATTGTGATTGACGATGTAGATAGTATTTCAAAAGTACTTACAACCACAGATCTTCTTTTTGAAAAAGATAACTGCAATTGTAAGTAAAGTCTTGTATTCGTTTAATGGTCGGAGATAGCCTTTGTCTTTTCCTGTTTTTTGTATCGAATAAACAAAACGATGGGAATACAAAATAGAATGAGTATACCAACAACAAAAAATCCCTGGTCGTAACTAACGAGGGCTTGTTGCTTAAACACCATTCCGTCCATTGTTTTATAGGCTAATGTTTGCGCATCTTCAGCCGAATATCCTTTCGACATAAAGTTTTGTGCAAGTCCTGCAATGCGATCGGTGCTGGCGTTGTTGTAATCGGTTACGTAGCCCAACATGCTTCCTCTTACTTCTGCATTTTTATTTACAAGAAAAACATTGATTAATGCAATGCCAACGGCACCACCCAACTGACGAATCATATTGGCAAGACCGATAGCCTGTGCCATATCTTTTCCTCTAAGACCGGCCACTGCCAGAGATAATATGGGTGACATCATAAATGCAAGTCCTATACCTCGCAATACAAAAGGGAAATAGAAGTTGTATTGATTGGAGTCGGGCGAAGAAAACGACATCATCATCAGAAATACAAAGGTGATAAGAATACCGATGATAATAATTGTCTTCGGATTTTTGCCTGAACCAAGCATCTTGCCTACAATGGGCATAGTCAGCCCGGAGCAAAGCGCACTTGGAATCATAAACACTCCTGTTTGAGTAGGTGTCCATCCTAATGAAATTTGAGCAAACAAAGGGAAAATAAATACAGTACCGAAAAGTAAAAAGCCAAGCATAAAGTTCATTAAACTACCCATTGCCAAATTGAAATTCTTATACAATCGAATGTTTACAGCAGGGTAATCTATTCTCAATTCGCGAATGATAAAGGCGATTAGACCAACAACAGCAATGATAGAAAAGGTAATGATTTCATCACTTTCGAACCAATCTTTAGAAGCACCTTCTTCGAGTACGTATTGAAGCGAACCTACCGAACTGACGAGAAAGATAATTCCCCACCAATCTATTTTTCGAGGTTTAACGGCTCCTTCGCGGTCGGTAACAAAAGTCCAGGCAAGTATGGTAGCAACAATTCCGATAGGGATATTCACAAAGAAAATCCAATGCCAGTTAAAGTTGTCGGTGATGTAACCCCCGAGGGTAGGGCCAAATGTAGGGCCGAGAATAATTCCCATTCCGAATATGGCATTTCCTGTACTTATTTTCTCCGGTGGAAATGCACCAATAATAATAGATTGAGCTGTGGATAACAAACCTCCTCCTCCTATACCTTGCACAAAGCGCCAGAATACAAGCATCCAAAGGTTGGTGCTCAACCCACACATCAGCGAAGCGAAGGTGAATAAAACTACCGACCCTGTGAAATAGGTTTTGCGGCCAAACAAGTCGGACAACATACTGGTAAGTGGTATGATGATAACATTGGAAATGGCATAAGCCGTAACCACCCATGCTATTTCGGTGGTGGTAGCACCAATGCTGCCGCTTATCTCGCGAAGCGAAACATTGACTACAGTGGTATCGATGAGCTCAAGAATGGCGCACGAAATGGCTGTAATAATCAATATCCACTTGGTTGCCCCGGTGGGATAAACTACTTTGTGATGAATGGCTTCCACTTATTTTACGCTTACTTCGGCAAATACACTTAAGCCCGGATATAATATGCTGGCATTTTCTTTTGGATAATCTGTTAACTCTATGCGAACAGGCACACGCTGTACAATCTTCACAAAGTTACCGGTTGAATTATCAGGAGGTAATAACGAAAACTTAGCACCAGTAGCACCAATGTACGATTCAACAACACCGGTAATCTTGATGTTTGGAAATGCATCCACCACAATGTTTACTGTTTGTCCCGGTTTTATTTTACGAACCTGAGTTTCTTTAAAGTTGGCAGTAATCCATAAGTGAGAGTTGTCGATAACCGAACACATTGGTTGAGCAACGGTAATGTATTGTCCCACTTCAACAGCACGTCTGGTAACTATTCCATCGCATGGAGCAATGATGCTGGCATTGTTCAATTGTGTTTTGGCAAGATTTAATTCTGCTTCGCGTTGTTTCACCAAAGCTTCGGCAAGTGTTATCTGAGCTTGCTGTGCTTCGGCCTGAGAGCGCACTCCCTGCGATTGTGCAGCAGACGATTTGAACTGACTCACCGCACCGTCATACTGCGCCTGAGCCACATCAAGGTCGGCTTTGGCAGCATCCATCTGGGCCTGTGTAGCGGCTTTGGCAGTAAACATGTTTTCTATTCGTTTGAAATCTGCTTGCGATTTGGTTAATCGGGCTTTTGCCGAATTTACATTTTGCTGAACAGATGAAGATGATAAAGCTGATGCATCTGCATTTTCGGACGAAGCACCTGCATTGCTTTTTACTGAAATTGAATTTGCTTTGGCGCTTTCTACTGCAGCTTCGGCCTGGGCTACTTTTGTTTTCAAATCTGTATCATCAATAGTGATAAGGGTATCTCCTTTTTTCATCGGTTGATTGTCTTTGAAACGAATGGTTTTTACATATCCCCAAACACTTGATTTTACAGGAATAATATCTGCATCTATCTGAGCATTGTCGGTGCCTTCGTAATTAGCGCTATTGATAAGATAAACAACGGCAATTAGAACAATGGTGCCCAATATAGAAGAAATGATAATTAATTTCTTTTTGCTTTTCTTTTCCGTTTCGATGTTTTCTGTTTCCAGATTTTCCGATTGATGTTTTTGTGTCATATTTGTTTTAGCGATTAATAGTTGGTGATTCCTTTGGTTGTATTATAACTTGTTATTGCATTCATTAATTTTATTTCGTGTACCTTTTGACTAAGTACAGCTTGCATTTCGGCATTGAGTTGAATAAGATAATCGGTAGTGGTTACACTTCCATTTTCGAGTTGGCTCGAAAAGGTTTTGGTAATGTTGTGTCGCTTTTCGATAATCAATTTATCTTTATCAATCATGTCTTTTAAAGAATTGATTTGAGCTACCTGTGTGTTCATAGTGGTTTTGGTGTTGAACACAAACACTTCTTTCTGCACATCCACCATTTTCTTGCCAATGGTAATCATTTGTTTTTCGTTGTTCAGGGTGTAAAGCGTACCGATGTTCCATTTTAAGTTAACTGCAGCCTGACCAAAGAAACGTAAATCCTGATTCAGGAAGTTTGGCCCCGGACGACCATAAGCCCCTTCGGCACTTACTGTAAGATGAGGCAATGCCAATCGGTTATTCACTTTGTGTTTGGCATCGAGCATGGCTTTCTGTGTGTCAAACAACTTTAATTCAGGGCGATTAATTTCTTCTCCAGCTGATGTGCGTAAAATAGGTTGAGTAGAAAGTGCGGTGCTATCGGTAATGGTTTTATTGATAAACATTCCGAGCGATTGGTAAAGCGCCATCATATTATCGCGAGCTTCGGTAATCGATTGTTCTGTTTTTAATTCTTCCGCTTCCAGCTCGTCCAGATTGCTTTGCAGAGACAATCCATTTTTTACTGAGGAGGACAAAATTCCTTTTTTACCTGTGATGTCTTCTTTGTAAACACTAAGTGTCTTGATGTTTTCGCGCGTAAGTAAAACCGAACTGTAAAGTTGATTGATGCGGTCGATGAGTTTATAAAGTTCTACTTGATTTTTCTGCAATTCACTTTCTCCGTTCAACTTGTCCAGTAGTTTTTGCTGATGATTCAATCCTCCTTCAAAAACACTTTGTTCTAAATCGAGTGCCGTGATATAACTATCGTTTGGAAAGCTGGTGCCCATAAACGAAATAACTTCGCTTTGATAAGTGGCTTTCGAAATGAAGGACAGCTTTGGCAACCAGTTTTTGGTATCGCAGTTGAGTTGGTTCTTTTCGTTTTCGGTAATCAGGTTGTTTTGTTTTATCAGCGGATAATTTCTCTTGGCCATCTGTATGCACGAGTCGAGCGTAAGCGTCTCCTTTTGTGCAAAACCGATAGTGGACATGAGCAATAATGCTGCGGTAATTCTTTTCATTGGTTAAGTTATATTGTTTATTTGGTGATTGAATTTTCTACAAATGTTTTTACTGCAAGTTTCAGTTTGTCGGTGCTGAAATCTTTTGTCCAGTCTTTCCCATTCGATTTGAGTGAATAGGTAAACATGGGCGATGCCAGGAAAGGAAAGGAACACAGCGATTGAAGATTGATCATAAACATAGCTGCATCCAGTTTTTTTATTTCTCCTTTCTTTATGCTTTCTTCCAACACTTGTACCAAGCGAATGGTTTTATTTTTTTTGGCTGCTAATATCTTAGCTCTGATTATTTCCGGATTGTTGCCTATCTCTTTTATAATAAACATCGACATTTGAGGATACTCCGAATAAAAATCGATGATGTTATCTACATAGATAAATAATCGTTTTTTGATGGGCAGACTTTCGTTTGAGAATACATCCATTACTTCAAAAAACTTTGACAATGCTCCTTCGAACACTTTGTCGAAGAGTTTCTCTTTGTTTCGGAAATAGTAATGCAGCAGTGCTTTGTTTATCTGTGCCGTGTCGGCTATGTCTTGCATACGTGCTCCGTAAAGGCCGTATTTCATAAACACTTGCTTGGCTGCTTCTAGAATCTTTTCTTCGGTGGAAGCATCAGTTAACTTTTTCATTTAATTTATTAGTTTAACCATTTGGTTAAATACAAAAGTATGTGCTAATGCAATGCTGAGGTTTTATTTAGGTTATTTTGTGAAATGAAGAGGGATTTAAGAATTCAAATTTCAGATTTTAAATGGAAGGGCAGGTTGTTTCTTCCTCTTCGTCTCCTTTCCTCCTGCTATCCGCTACAAGTCCGCCCAACGCACAAGCTCACCCGCTTCGGGCTTTTCGCTGCTATCAGGTGCATTTAGGCAGCGCATCTCTTTTGGTTTGCTTTTTTTAAGTACTAGATGTGGTGGTGAGGACACCACCTACTATGCGGCACAGGCGAAACACGCCTGCGCCAGCGGGGGAGATTCGTGGATTGAATTTTAGAATGAAGAGGAGAAAGGTGTTGTGTTTTCACTTTGTTGGTGAAAAAACACCAACAAAGGCTGTGTTGCTGCTTACTTTTACGGAACACCAACAAAGGCGGAATATCTCCAATCTTCAACTTTCCCAATTTGTCTTTTGTCTCGTTTAAGGTCGTTAAACGTTTCCATTGGAAAGTACTTATTTAATTTCAAGTCAAGTTTGTCAACCAACTTAAATAGTAATTCTTCTCCCAATTGTCTGTAATCCTTTGCACATTGCTCAAAAAAATCTTGATTGTTTTCTATTTCTTTGTCAGTGATAAGTTTGGCAATGTTTATTTCTGGTTCAATAAGATGAATTCCGACATTAAAGTCTAAAAGTTCATTTTTAAATTTTTGTCCGACTGATTCTCTATTTTTTTGAACTTCATTTCCAAATACGAGTTTCAATGTCCGCTCTCGAGGAATTGCTCTAATTAATTCAAGTGTCGGAATTTGTCCGACCGAATTTATAGTAATGATGTCTGTTGTTCTGTTCAATGGTGTCGTTCTTTAAAATGGCATATAACATCTAAATATACTCAACTCCAAAAATACTAAACTATTCAATGTCATCATCATTTAAAAACTATCTCATGTTTTTTAAAAAACTATCTCAACTCCAAATTGTGTTTTTATAATCCTAATTTATCCAATGGCTTCCAATTGATGCCTTTGTTGGTGTTTTTTCACCAACAAACAAATGACTATTTGTATGCGCCACTTTTTTCATCTCCCAAATATACACCATTAATATCTTCCCAAAATAAAATAAGCATGGTTTTCTAGGTTGAGATTTATTTTGAGGTAAAAACGGTAGATTCTTTACTAATTTTGTGTGAGTTTTTTGCTAGCAATTATAGTGTGAAAATCACCCCCAAAACTCTATGTAAATGGTCATAAAATTGCTCGAAAACCTCCTCGAGGCCAAACTTTCGTTTCTCGAGCGCTCTAGAAGCAAAATAAAATGCTCGCGAACTCTTCGAAAGCGCTCACGGTCTCTTCAAAAATGCTCAAAATGTTTTCGCAAACGCTCACAGTCGTTTCGAAAGTGCTCACGGCTCCTTCGAAAATGCTCGCAGTCGCTTCAAAAATGCTCACAGCCTTTTCGAAAACGCTCTCGGTCGCTTCAAAAATGCTCACAGCCTTTTCGAAAGCGCTCACGGTCGTTTCGAAAATGCTCACGGACTCTTCGAGAGCGCTTTAGAAGAGTCCGTGAGGAGAAATGGAGTGAAAGTGTGCCCGGAAGGAAAAAGGAAGAACCGAAATTGGCAAATGGTTAATAATCAATTGAATTTATTTTTGCAAAAATTGCAAAAAACTCAAAAAGTGGGATATTTTGGTAAAAATCAGGAAAATCGAGGCGCACCAAACTGAGCAAAGAAAGTCGAAAAGAAATGGAATAATTAGCCACCAAAATGGACAAAAATGGTTGCGAATTCTCTAAGCTTTCCAACCTCAATTAAAAGCCCCGAACATGATTGTTCGGGGCTTTTTTTTATCACCTCTCCCCTGCCCCTCTCCACAAGAGAGGGGGTGATGCGTGACGATTGGGGGTAAGGATGGTAAAGATTACGAAGAGAGATGCGCTGAATAACTGCACCTTGAAGTGGAAATCCTTTTTCTTTGACCTTTTCGGGCAAAGAAAAAGATTGAAACGGAAAGCAGGACGAAAGAAACCGAAGTGTGAAGAACTACCTGCCCTTATTTGGTTGTTAGTTGTTGGTTGTTAGTTGTTAGTTGTTGGTTGTTGGTTGTTGGTTGTTGGATGAAAGCTATAATTTTATAACATTTTGTGGTAAAACCATTAGGGGGATGTAAAGGAATAACATTTATTTTGCAATCAATTAATTTTAAATTTACTTTAGAACAAAAAAACATGAGAAAAAGAGGATACTTATTATTGAAGGCAAGTTTGGTGATGGTGATGCTTACGGCACAGGTGGCTAAAGCACAGCAATGGGGCAATTATACGTTATATGCTCCGCAAAATGGAACAACAGCTACGATGATTGACACCACAGGGGCTACGTATCATACGTGGTCGTTTGCAACTCAAACGGCTTATGCTACGTATTTGATACAGGGGGGTACTTTGTTGCGCTCGGTAAAAAAATCGGGGGTTTCGTTTAGTGGTGGTCCTATTTCGGGGGAGTTTCAGAAGTTGGATTGGAATGGAAATATTCTTTGGGACTACTCCTACTCTAGTACCTTGCATTGTTCGCACCATGATATATTGGCCATGCCCAACGGCAATGTGATGATGATAGCTTACGACCGCAAAACGGCTGCTGAGGTTACTGCTGCAGGATGTACGTATAACAGCGAAATGTGGCCAGAAAGTTTGGGGGAGGTTCAGCAAACAGGGCCAACTACTGGCACGATTGTGTGGGAATGGCATCTTTGGGATCATTTGGTTCAGAGTGTGAATGCTTCGGCAGCTAATTATCAGAGTTCGATAGTGAATCATCCGGAGTTGTATAATATTAATTTTAATTTGGCTAAAGATTTTATGCATATGAATGGGATTGATTTTGATCCTATTCGAAATCAGATTTGTTTTAGTTCGCATATGTTGAACGAGATGTATGTGATAGACCATAGCACCACTACTGCCGAAGCAGCATCGCATAGTGGAGGGCACTCGGGCAAGGGTGGTGACTTTTTGTATAGATATGGTAATCCATCGGCTTATCAGGCAAGTGGTTCAACGGTGCTGAATGTGGTGCACGATGCTCATTTTATTCCGGAAGGAGTGCCTAATGCGGGTTATTTGGTAGGGTTTGTGAACAATGGTGTATCGATGACACAGTCGTCAGTTGACCAAGTATCGACTCCGAAGAATGGTTATAATTATAATCACACGGCAGGATTGGCGTATACTCCATCGAATTACACCTTGCGCCATGCTTGCAATGGACATACTAGCAATCAAGGAAATGCGCAACAATTGCCGAATGGGAATACGCTTGTATGTATGGCTTTCTTGGGTTCTATTTATGAGGTAAACTCTGCAGGCACCACCATTTGGACAGTGACACCGGGAGGAACGCTGGTGCATGCTTATCGATTTGACGATTGTTACATCAACCATGCTGCGCCTGCATTGCCTACCATAACAGCTACTACCACCGATTTAACCTCTTCGGCTGGTACTACCTATCAATGGTTTTTGAATGGGGAACAGATAGCAGGTGCTACTAGTCAAACGTATACTCCTAGTGTGAGTGGAATTTATTTGGTGAGAATAACTGATGTGAATGGTTGTGCGTATTACTATTCGAATGATGTGACGTTTACCATGGGCAGCACCATTGGTATTGCAGAGAATGAAAAGAATAAAAACATTAGCCTGTATCCGAACCCTACCACAGGAATATTGTATATGGATAATGAATTGTTGAATGGTGGTAACTTTGAAGTGAATGTATACGATGTGTATGGTAAGTTGGTGATGAAGGAGAAAAACCCAAGTAGTATCGACCTCAATGGATATGATAATGGAATTTATTTTGTTTCCATTGTTTCAGAAAAATTGGGAAGTGTAAACAGAAAAATAAATTTAATAAAATAAATGAAGAAAAAATTAGTTACGTTATTCGCCCTAGTGGGCATCGTTTCGATGGCATCAGCCAAAATGGTAAAGTTTTCGGTGGATATGACTGGACTAGTAAAAAACGCAACAGGGATACATATTGCCGGAGATTTTCAGTCGTTTGCAGGTTATGGTCTCGACTGGCAATCGAACACCACATTGATGACGCAAGAAGTGAATGATACTAATATTTATACCGTGGTGGTAAACATTCCAGCTTTCAAGAAATATGAATTTAAATACTTCAATGGAGATCAGTTTTACGAAGCAGAGTATGTACCTATCCCTTCGAGGGTGCTGTATCAGTACATTGATAACCGCTGGTTGTACGTTGATTCGTTAGCAAATGATACTAGTTTTGTTGGTGCTATTCCTTTTGGAGGAACAGCTCCTGTGGGTAAACGTTTGCTCAGATTTAGAGTGGATATGCAAAACGAAACACTGAATGCGGCTGGAGCACATGTGGCAGGCGATTTCCAAACCTGGAGTACTGTCAATACCATGTTGTATAGTTTCGATACCATGGTGTATGAATACATTGCCTACGTGGATACAAATACCATCAATTATACTTTTAAATATTTGAACGGAATAACCAATGGCGATTATGAAACCATTATTGGCGCATGCGCGGATGTGTCGGGAAACCGAACGATAGCCGTAGTGATGGATACCATGCTGGATGTTGTTTGCTTTAATTATTGTGCGGCATGTATCTCTACTGTAAGCATTGATGAGCATAAGGCTGACGCAAGTGCTGTGCTTTGGCCCAACCCAACTGATGATTATTCGACACTTGAGTTCGGAGATGCCGAAGCCATGCACCTTGTTACCATCACCGACATAGCTGGTAGAGAAGTGAGAACATATCCTGAATATGTTGGTGCTTCGTTGAGAATAGAGAAAGGAGAATTGGAAAAAGGAATCTATTTTGTAAGTACTTTTTCGAATAAAAAATCAACCATCAAACTTGTCGTTCAATAATTAAATTTCATGAGAACCTATCTATTTATCTTGCTTTTGTTGGTTTCGAGTACCATTAAATCGCAAACCACTTTTTTTAATTTAGATACGGTTCAGAAAATAGAACTTTTCTTTTCGCAACCCAATTGGGATTATCAGATGGATACTGCCTATGCAGGTGCTGATAGTTATACCTTGGCTGATTCGGTGCGAATTAACGGAGTGACCCTAGATAGTGTGGGTGTGAAATACAAAGGCAATTCGTCCTACGATTCTACCTACATCAAAAACCCATTGCACATTGGATTGAGCAAGTTTAAATCGCACAATTATCAAGGAGTGAAGAACATTAAATTGAGCAATGAATATGCTGACCCTTCTATCATTCGTGAAGTATTGTCCTATCAGATACTTGGTAATTACATGGATTGTGGGAAAGCTAATTTTTGTCAAGTTTATATCAATGGTGCTTATGTAGGGGTGTATACCAACTGTCAAGATTTGAACTCGAGTTTTTTGAGTTCGCATTTCTATTCGAACAATGGAGTGTATGTAAAGTGCAATCCAATTATCAATCCAGGCCCAACTTCCAAATGTAACCTAAGACATATTCCATCGGTGGATAGTACAGGGTACTTTAATTATTACGAAGTGAAATCAAACTACGGCTGGAACGAACTAGTTGCGCTTTGCGATACGGTGACCAATTACCCGGCAAGCATTTCTTCCATTATGGATATGGACAGATGGCTGTGGATGCTTTCGTTCGATAATATTTTAGTGAACCTTGATTCATACGAAGGAGCATTTTGCCAGAATTACTATTTGTACAAAGACCATAACAATCGCTTCAATCCAATTGTTTGGGATATGAACATGTCGTTTGGAGGTTTCTCTTTTGCTGGCAGCGGTTACACTAGCTTGGCACAACTTCCAGTAACAGGCATGCAACAAATGCCGCTCAATCAGCATTCGACTGATGTATATTGGCCGGTGATAAAAGATGTATTCAACAATAGTACTTTTAAAAAGATGTACGTGGCACATGCACGCACCATCACCAATGAAATGTTTGCAAGTGGAAACTACCAATCCATCGCATCTCATCTTCAATCAATCATCGACACAGCTGTTCAATCCGACCTGAACAACTTTTATACTTATTCGCAATTCCAAAACGGAATGACAGGTAATGTAATCGTTGGTAGTAGCACAGTACCTGGTATTAGTAATTTAATGAGTGCGAGAACCACTTACCTTCAATCAACAACTGAATTTTCATATGCACCACCAACAATATCAAATGTAAGCCCAAGCAATGCATCGCCTGCTATCAACGCAAATGTAACCATTACAGCGTATGTGAGTAATACCGATACATCTTCCGTATTTCTAGGATTCAGAAATTCTATGAGTTCAAAATTTACAAGAATACGAATGTATGATGATGGATTACACAATGACGGTGCGGCAAACGATAGCATCTTTGGTATTTCCTTTGTGATGTCGTTAGCGCAAGTTCAATATTATGTCTACGCAGAAAATGCAAATGCAGGAATATTTTCTCCTGAACGAGCAGAACACGAATTTTATTCTCTCACAGGCAATGTGGTTGCAAGTGTACCTGGGCAAGTTTTCATCAACGAATTTGTAGCAAATAATGTTTCGGGAGCAACCAACGAATCGGGCGCACATAGCGATTGGATAGAAATATACAACAATACAAGCACTCCTTTATCTTTATTTGGCACTTACCTTACTGATGATTTTTTGATTCCTCAGAAGTTTGCTATACCTGATGTAACCATTATTCCAGCTAACGGATTTCAAATTCTTTGGGCCGACAATAGCAATTCAACTTCTACGTTTGTTCACAGCAATTTTAGTTTGGATGCAAATGGAGAACACCTAATGCTTACCAATGGCTTTGGCACCGTGCTCGACAGTATTAGTTTTGGAGTACAAACGGCAGATGCTGCCATGGCGCGTTGTCCTGATGGAATAGGTAGTTTTGTTCAACGTTCCCCAACTTTCAATGCTAGTAATGCTTGTTTCGCTGGCATTCACGAATCGAAATTAGATGATGTTATTGTTTATCCAAACCCAACTTCTACTTTCATCAACATTCAACTTTCTAGTCGTTCTTCTAAAGGCAGTTTGGCAATTTATAATTTAATGGGTGAGGTTGTTCTGAAATCGGAACTTAACAATCGTTTTACAAAATTAGATGTCTCAGGATTTTCGAAAGGGATTTATTTTGTTCAAATCACCACGAATCAAAACGAAAAAACGAACAAGAAGATAATAATCGAATAAACGATTAGAATTTATTCGGAAAATTATTTACTTATTCCTCCGCTCAGTTTTAATAATTGAGTTTCGGAAAGCTTGGCATTGAAGCTTGCTTCAGATAGGGTGTTGATGGATTCCTGGTAACTTTGCTGTGCGGTTTTTAACTCAAGTGAATTACTTGTGCCTACACGATAACGTTCCAATGCAATCTCAAGATTTTCTTTAGCCAGTTTATTGTTTTCTAATTCAAAAGTCATAATCTCTCTATCATCCTGAAACTTTTTGAATGCTTTTGTTAAGGCCAATTGTAGTTGGGTTTTGGTGCTTTCATATTCAAGTGTTGAATTATCCAAATTCAGTTTCATGTTCTTTACATTATTTGCCGTGTTAAATCCGTTGAAAATAGTCCAGCTTGCTGTGAGACCAAGATTAAGTCCTAAATTTTGATTGAGCAAAGAAAAGCCTGCTTGGTTTTGAGCTCGTGTAAATAGGTAATTGGCATTCAAATTCAATTTTGGATAATAAAGCGACTTGGCTTCTTTTATCATCAATTTCGAAACTTCAATATTTCGTTGAGCAAAGAGCAAATCAGAATTTTTTGCCGTGATACTATTTTTCAAGTCTTCATATTTAAACTCATTCATAAGCGGAATATCATCTGCAACGTCAAAATCATTATCCACAGGTAACAAAAGTAATTGGTTCAAATTTTCTTTCGCATCTGTAAGTATGGTTTTGGCTCGCATCAGTGCTGTTTTCTGAGCATTCATATCCACCTTGGCCTGTAAAACATCTACTTTTGAAAACGTTCCTATTTCAAATTTCTTATTCGCAATTTTAAGTCGTTCTTCCGAAACAGTAATGTTTTCGGATAATCCCTTAATTACTTCTTTTTGCATCACAACTGTGTAATATGCCGAAATAACTTTTACAAGTGTGTTTTCTACTTGAATTTTCAGGTTCAACATTCCCATACCTTCCAATTCTTTCAATCGCTCATGCGTAGCAAACATTTTTAATCCGTCAAAAATGGTCCATGTTAAATAGGCTCCTGTACTTATGTTTTGTGATTGAACTCCACTTTTATCAATTACTTGTCCTGATGAAAACTCTTGTTTCGTTGCATTAGTTGCAATGGTTCCAGAGGCATTTAAACTCACTACCGGAAGCATGCCTGCATTGCCAAGAGAGTTGTTGTTTACCGCTTCTTTTGATAAGTTTTTGGCTATTGAAATATCATAATTATTCTTCAAAGCTGTTTCCATTACTTGGTCAATGGTGAGTTTATTCACCTGCGATTTTGCATTAAAATTAAAGTAAAAACAAAGAAGTAGTATGAAAGTGATTTTATTTTTCTGCATCTTTTTTGTGTTCTTTAGAAAAATAAGAATAGATAGAAGGAATAACAAACAAGGTAAGCATAAGCGAAAACAAGATGCCGCCTACCACTACAATTCCCATTCCCATGCGGCTCTTGCCACTTCCTCCTAATGCCAATGCTATGGGTAATGCACCAAGTGCAGTAGCAATACTAGTCATTAAGATAGGACGCAAACGGGCTGCCGAAGCTTGTTGTATGGCTTCGCGTACCGATTTACCTTGTTCTTTAAGTTGATTGGCAAATTCCACAATCAGAATTCCATTCTTCGTAACCAAGCCTATCAACATGATAATGCCAATTTCGCTGAAAATATTTAATGTTTGATTGAAATACCATAACGAAAGCAATGCTCCGCAAAGCGCCAATGGTACGGTAAGCATAATGGTAAGAGGGTCGATGAAACTTTCGAACTGTGCAGCTAATACCAAATAGATAATTACCAATGCCAATAAAAATGCAAATAAGATATTCGAAGAACTTTCGGAGAAGTCGCGAGAAGCACCGGTAAGAGCAGTAGAAAATGAATCGTCCAAAATTTTATCGCCTATGCGTTGCATCTCTTTTATGCCATCTCCAATAGTTTTACCAGGAACTGGAGCTGCCGAGACTGTGGCCGACTGATAACGATTGTAATGATAAATTTGTGGTGGACTACTTTGCTCTTCCATCTTCACCACATTATCCAATTGTATAAGTTCGCCTTTATTATTTTTCACATATAGCGATTTTAAATCCATGGGTTCATCCCTGTCGTTGCGTGTAAGCTGCCCTCTAACTTGATACTGCTTACCATTCATATTAAAATAACTGAAGCGCTGACCGCTTAATGCAAGTTGCAACGTGGAAGCAATATCATTGGCCGAAACACCGATTGCTTTAGCTTTATCTCGGTCAATGGAAATATTAAGTTCGGGTTTGTTGAATTTTAAATTTACGTCAACCGTTTGAAATACCTTGCTTTTGTTTGCTTCTTCCAGAAACAATGGAAGCTTTTCTTTCAGTTTTTCGAAGTTGGGAGCTTGCAAAACAAACTGAACAGGCAAACCTCCTCTGGCTCCACTGCTCGATGAAATAGTTTGTTCCTGCAATACGAATGATTTTGCTTCAGGAAACTTCTTTGTCTTTTTTGTGATGTAATCCGCTATCATTTGTTGCGAACGTTTTCGTTCGTTTGGTTCGCTTAAAACCAAACGTACCATACCTGTGTTTACCGCACCGGAGCCTGTGAAGCCGGGAGCAGTTACAGTAAGAAAGATTTTCTTTTCAGGGATAGAATCATTTCCAAAATAAGCCAGTTTTTGCATAAAGCCATCCGTATATTCATACGATGAACCTTCGGGAGCAGTTACAGCAATTCTAATCCAACTGCGGTCTTCTAGTGGAGATAGTTCGGAAGGAAGAAATTTGTTTACAAGAAATATAAATCCTGTACATAAACCTACGATAACAAATGCCCACCCACGTTTGGTCATGAAACGAGCCAACATGGAGTCGTAACCAGAAACCATCTTTTCGAAAAATGGTTCCGACATTTCGTAAAAACGACTTTTCTTTTGTGTTTTACGAATCATCCTTGCATTGAGCATTGGGGTCAATGTTAGCGATACAAAGGCTGAAATAATTACTGCTCCGGCCAAGACGACACCGAACTCCCTAAACAATCTACCCACAAAACCTTCGAGAAATATTACCGGCATAAACACAGCCGCTAATGTAATGGAGGTAGAAATAACGGCAAAGTAAATTTCTTTAGAACCTTTATGAGCCGCTTCAATAGGACTCATACCAGCTTCCACCTTTTTAAAGATGTTTTCAGTTACCACAATACCATCATCCACCACAAGTCCGGTGGCGAGCACAATGGCAAGCAATGTCAATACATTAATGGAATACCCCATCAAGTACATGATGAAGAAGGCACCAATCAAGGAAACAGGAATGTCGATAAGCGGACGGAAAGCAATCAACCAATCGCGGAAAAATAAATAGATAATGAGAATTACGAGAATGATTGCTATCAGCAATGTTTCTTTTACCTCGGAGATTGAACGCTTGATGAATTTAGTATTGTCGAGGGCTATACCCATTTTATAATCCTTGGGTAAATCCTTTTTTATTTGTTCTACACGTTTGTAAAACTCATCGGATATAGCAATATAATTAGCTCCCGGCTGAGGAACCAGTCCTAATCCAATCATGGGCACTCCCGATTGGCGAAGCATGGTTTCTTCGGCTTCTGCACCTAGTGTAGCCGTTCCGATATCTTTAAATCGAACGGTAAGATTTCCATCCGATTTAATAATCATATTATTGAATTCGTCTTCGTTTCTGAATTTAGCTTTGGTGTTTACAGTAAGTTCGGTGGTAACACCAGCCACTTTGCCCGAAGGCAATTCCACATTCTCTCTGTCTAGCGCTTGTTTTACATCCATTGGTGTGAGGCCATAAGCCGACATCTTGGCAGGATCCATCCACAAACGCATGGCATATTTCTTTTGCCCCCAAATCTGAACGGTACTCACTCCGGGAATAGTTTGCAATCGTTCTGCAATTACATTTTCTGCAAAATCGCTTACCTGAAGTTGATTCTTGGTATCGCTTTGCAAAGTAAGCGCAACAATAGCATCCGAATTTGCATCCGATTTAGTAACGGTAGGCAAACCATCTATATCTTGAGGTAACTGACGAACAGCTTGCGAAACTTTATCTCGCACATCGTTGGCTGCTGCTTCTAAGTTGGCATCCAAATTAAATTCGACAGTGACGGTGCTGCTGCCTTGAGCACTGGTAGAAGAAATTGTTCGTACTCCTTCTATACCATTAATCGATTTCTCGAGAGGTTCCGTTATCTGCGATTCCACAACATCAGCATTGGCTCCCGAATAGTTTGTTTTTACTGTAATTACCGGAGGGTCGATGGAAGGATACTCCCGAACACCAAGGTATTTGTAACCTATGGAGCCAAATAAAATAATTATCACCGACATTACAATGGCCAGTACCGGTCTGTTAATGCTTATGGATGATATATTCATTTATTGATTTGAGAATTTAGTTTTTACTGAGTAGGCTGTACTTATTTTTTCCCGTTGATAACCTTCACCATGGCATCAGGTCTGAGCTGCATGATGCCGGTGGTTATTACCGAGTCGCCTATTTGCAAACCTTTTAATATTTGCACCTTTGCACTGCCCCGAATTCCTGTTTCTATTGGCATTGGTTTGGCTTTTCCATTTTTTACTACAAATACTTTCTTACCTCTCAGTTCCGGAATTACAGCTTCGGTAGGTATCATCACGGCATCTTCAATATCTTTTAGCAATACATTAATATGAGCAAACGCTCCGGGGAATATGGCTTTGCTTTTGTTCGGGCAAATGGCGCGAACCAGAAAGGTGCGGGTGTTAACGTCTATTTTGGTTTCGATAGCATATATCTCACCGGTAATTTTTTCTTTTATTCCATCAATATTGAATTCTACTTTCACACCTTTTTTGATGAACGGAGCATATTGTTCCGCTACTGAAAAGTCAATCTTCACGGGGTCTATCTGCATGGCAGTAGCTACCACCGTACCTATGCTTACGTAAGCACCTTCGCTTACATTTTTCAAACCAATCATTCCGTTGAAAGGCGAGTGTATTTCGGTTTTGGCTATTTGTGCCTGCACATAGTCCATGTCGGCTTTTATAGTATTCACAGCGTTTTGCGAAGCATCGAAGTCTGCCTGACTGATTCCATTAATCTTTAAAAGTTCTGCCTGACGTTTCAGATTTTTGTCTGCCAATTCGTATTGCAATTGCAGTTTGCGGTATTGAGCCTGAAAATCTGCATCATTTATCTTAACCAATAATTGCCCTTGACTAATGTCTGTCCCTTCTTTCAGCGGCAGCGAAACTATTTTACCAGCTATTTCGGGTTTTAATTCTACTTCTTCGTTGGCCAAAATGGTACCCGAAGCAGTAAGTGTGTTTTCCAGTTTCTCAGCTTTTATTACATAAACTGATACAGGCGAAGCCATGCCTTTCATGGGTTGTGGTTGGCTCGATTGGTCGACAGGGGAGGGGAAGAAAGCTATTTTAAGCCCTGCCAAAACTCCTATAACAACCAAAATTATAATTATGCTTTTTAGTTTCATCCCTTCGCTACTTTTTTATTTTTATGCTCACTTCATTCACAGGCAAATTCTCCAAATTGTGTATCACCCGTTCTATTTGTTCTCTGAAAACCTTGGACTCCGTTTTATTAAACCCCTTCAAGGCTATTTTGTTCATCCGCTCTATCTCCTCGCGCACAGCAGGCATTATCTTTTTTGCCTTCTCGGTAAGTACTATAAGGTGTTCGCGCCTATCATTCACGTTCACATTGCGCCTTATCAATTTCTTGGTAACCAAATAATCCAAATTCCTCACCATGGTCACTTTATCAATCTTCAATTTATCCGACAAGTACTGTTGGGTGCATTTCACTTTGGTAACATCAATAGCCACCAAAGTAGAAAAATGCCTATCAATGCCCAAATGCTCGGCACGTTTGCTTAAAGCACCGTAATAGCCTTTGGTTATTGATGCCATTAGCTTTCCCAAAGGCATAGCTTCCAACATTTCTTTTTCAATGGTTTTCATTTCGGCTCAAAGGTAGTTGAAATTGTTAATAGTAAACATTATTAACTATTTTTTAAGAGTTTAAGGATTTATGTTAGAATGTTAAAAGTTGGAAGTTAAAAGTTGCCACAAAGACGCAAAGACACAGAATTAGATGTTGGTTGTTAGTTGTTGGTTGTTAGAAAAAGGAGGGAAAATGGGGATGATGAGCATGGAAGAGATGTGTGAGCATAAAATGATTTGAGAGCATGAGAAGGAACTAAGAGCATGGAAAAAAATGCGAGCATAGGATGGGGATGATGAGCATGAAAAGGAGAAATGGAGCACGAAAAGGGGAAAATGAGCACGAAAAAGGAAAAATGAGCATGGTTTGAGTGAAAAAGAGCATGATGATGATGAAAAAGAACGAATCGACAGACATCTAGGACAAGTCCACAGGCATCTAGGACACGTCCACGGACATCTAGGACAAGTCCACAGGCATCTAGGAGAAGTCCACAGACATCTAGGAGAAGTCCACAGACATCTAGGGGAAGTCCACGGACATCTAGGGTAAGTCCACAGGCATCTAGGACAAGTCCACAGGCATCTAGGACAAGTCCACGGACATCTAGGATAAGTCCACAGGCATCTAGGGGAAGTCCACAGGCATCTAGGAGAGGTTTACAGTGATAAAGAGAATGAGCATGAGGAAAAAGAGACCTCACCCCCAGCGCCTATCTAAAGAGGCCTCTCCCCTAACCCCTCTCCGAAGGAAAGGGGGAGAAGCGTGACGGTTGGGGGAAGACCTCACCCCCGGCCCCTCTCCAAAGGAGAGGGGTGACGGAGTGGTTTGCTCATTAAAAATCTTGATTAGTAGGAGGAATCGGGTGGTTTTGAGGTTTATTGTTTATTAATGGCATGGTGGCTAATGGCTTAGTGGCTATAATTAAGGGTTTTGAGCGATTTCGATGTATGTTGAATGGACATAATGACATGTTGAGCGGATGGTATTAGGGGGATGAATGGAAAATTAATTGTTAAAATATTTGGAAGTAAAGGTGTTTTTGGTTTAACTTAGCGGTCGTAAATTTTAAACTTTAGAAATCATGACAAACGAACAACAAGCAGAGACTACCGGATTTTTGGCATTTGATACGGTATTGACCCATTGGAATGGGACATGGAATGCTAATGTAGCTACTGGAGCAATGGTTACAGATTTTAGAAATGCGAAGAAGAAGAATGCCGAACTGGCAATAGCTTCGGGTGCTGATAACAGCGGATTTAGTGAGGATAAGCTGACGGCTAAGAAGGTGGCGGCTGATGCGCTTGTGTTGCTAACGGGGTGTGCGTCTGTGAGGTTTAATAAACTAGGGAAAGGTGATTTGGCGAAGAGTATGTAATGGAGAGGTGGAAATTATAAGTACTAAATTTTAAATATAAAATCCTGCGAAGGGGAACCTTTGTGGGATTTTTTTTATGGGGTGATATTAATGTTATATTTGTGATTGAAAAAACAATGTGTTGTGGCGAGACGCCACAGAATATGCAACACGAG
>CAIWDF010000053.1 GCA_903911435.1 uncultured Bacteroidota bacterium | reverse complement strand
TGCTTTATCATTTTGAAATGCCTTGCCCTGATAGTGATTGGCGCAAATAATATAATTAGGTTGTGGTGCGTCAAATAACTCTGTTTTCGAAGGAGTTTTTTCGATAGTAGCCGTTCTATTGTCAACCAAAGAACCAATGAGAATGGATTCGGACACAAAGGTTTTTCTTTTTTTCGCAATCTCATAGGCTTCGTCTATGTTCTTTGCATACTGCAATATTTCTCTTGATACAATTGATATTGGTGTAGCAGCACTGGTAGGGATTTCCGATTTTGAAGCATTGATGGTCACTGTCAATCCCTTCTCATTCATTCCTGATACCGTCCCGATCATGCCTGCCCACGAAATCATCATCAATTTATATCCTTTTTTAGGTTTTACAAAATTAATGAGTTTGTCTTCGGCAAATTCATCGCCTACAAAGAAGTCGAAATTTCTTCCAATCAATAGTGTGTTGTCATCTGTTTTGTCGGCCCAAGCACCAAAGGCTGTGCAGCCAACGGTCATGTTCTTGTCTTGCAAGGCATGACCAATATCGTGTGCGGCATGGTAGTTCAACATTCGATAGTATTTGGGCGCTATGAAGTCGAACTTGTCGGAAGCATATAAAGATTCTCCATATATTTCTTCTTTATATTCTTGTGGCACAAATTCGTCAAGGTGTCGATTGAAAAAAGCAATGAAGAACTTCAAATAATTCAGCATTCCTTGCGAAGGAATCATTTTTTTTAATTGTCCTACAAAAGCAATTTCTTGTTTCTCTGCAAGTTCTTTATCCAGTTTGCCTTCAATCACTCCTCGTTCGAACCCATCGCCTTCCACATATATTTCCCATAAACCACTGTCGCTTTTTTTTATCCAATTGTTATTTATGGTGTAAAAATCTTTTGCTATTTCTTTCCTCTCAAGCTTTAGGGCACTTGTATCTTGTGGTTTTGGTTCTTTTAGTGTTACAGTGATGATGAACCAAATTAGAAACAGAAACAGAAAGTCAGTGAATACAAAAATTGAGTAAAATAGCCAGCGCGAAATCTTCTTGAGTACAGTCATTTTCATTAGAAACGGTGCAAAGATAAAAAATATCGATGCCTTTAATTATTAAAATATTTATTAAGTCATCTTCTACTTAAACAAAATAATGTACTTTTAGTTCTTTCAAAATACAATTATTGATATGACCGAGCAATTCGATTTTAATGACATACAACCCTATTCTGACAACGAAGCATACAGTGTGTTGCAACGCCTCATTACCGATCCTATCTTCATGAAGTTGGTCAATAATCTTTGGCCTTCAATGACCATAGATGATGTGAAAGCAAAGGCAGAAAAGGTTAATACTGCAATGGGGTTTCAGGTTGAGTTCATGCACCCTGCCATTCGAACCATTGTAGCTCGTTCTTCTGATGGGCTTACTTGCAGTGGTTTCGAGAACATACATAAAGATGGAGCATATCTTTTTGTGGCCAATCATCGCGATATACTATTAGATTCAGCCATACTTCAAATACTACTTGTTGAGCATGGTTTTTCTACTTCAGAAATCACTTTTGGCAACAATTTAATGGATAGCGGATTCATTACTCATTTTGGTAAACTCAATAGAATGTTCACCGTGTTGCGCGAAGGTACAGGACGGGAGTTGTATGATATTTCACGAAAACTTTCGGCTTATATACGCCACACCATTACCGATAAAAAGGTTTCGGTTTGGATTGCTCAACGAAATGGACGAACGAAAGATGGATTGGACCAAACGCAAACAGGTTTACTGAAGATGCTTAACATTAGTGGCGAAGGAACTTTTTCTCAGAAATTTGCTCAACTCAACATGGTACCACTTACCATTTCGTATGAATACGAACCTTGCGATGTGTTGAAAGTTCAGGAACTATACCTTTCGGGCTTGCATACCAAATATGTAAAAGCCCCTGGTGAAGATTTGAATAGTATCCTCACTGGAATATTACAAGCTAAAGGAAAAATACATGTAAGCATAGGCAAACCAATAGGAGAGGAGCTTAAGGCTATGGATTCCATTGCTACCGACAATGATAAAATAAAAGCACTTACAGCTTTAATTGATAAACAAATTTACACCAACTATCAATTGTGGCCTATCAATTATGTAGCAGCCGATATGATTGCTAACAATCAAACCTATGCTGCACAGTATACTCATCAACAGAAACAAGATTTCATTGCTTACATCAACAGTAAAATAGACAAGCTGGAGGGTGACAAAGAAACCCTTTTCAATTTGTTTTTAAAGATGTATGCAAATCCGGTACAAACCAAAAATTAAGTTCCTCTCGTAAAGTTAGTAATGGCAAAGAATTATAAGTTTAAAGACATCAAAATCTATTCGTCTGACGAATGGATGGCAAACGCTACCAAGAAATACAGAACCGTTTTCGATAGGATGGAAACCACCTATGTGCGTACGGAATTTTCGTTTTATAACAAATTGTTTGACGAAAAAGAATGGACAGCAAAGGTTACGCTCAAGGCCTTTTTATTAGAAGGTACTACCCGCAAAGAGCTCTGCAACATTATTTCTACTCAAACAATAAAGATAGAAGACAACATCGTGTTTGTGCGCGATGGTTGGGGAACTCCCACCGAAGGCACGTTTTGGTTCAAAGGTAATTACATCTGGGAAGCCTATATTGACGATGAGTTTGTTGGTGGGCGAACATTTTTTATTACCGATGTTGGCAAAGTAACTGCCGCCAATAATCCTTTCTTTTCAGTGGAGTCGGTAAAACTTTTTGCTGGCAATTTCGAAGGATGGAATCAAACCAATAGAACTTATTTGCGTAAGTTCAGTAGGTTGCAAACGCCTTATTTATGGGTGGAGCTAAAGATAAAAACAAAAACAGCCTTGGATTGGAACTACGAATTATTCTTCAATTTTTATGACGATGCAGGCCAACCGAAAGGTCAAAGTATGCGTCAAGGAATTATAGATAAAGATAAACAAGACTTGGTGTTTACCTTCGATTCGGGCTGGGGCAGCGAAGCAGCGGGTTCGTGGAAAGATGATAAATATTCGGTGGAAATAGTATTTATGGATACCCTTGTAGCTCTTGTTCCTTTCGAAATGGGCGAAACCATTGAAGAAGGCTCTACTCAATTCCTTACCATTGCCGAACATGCTCATACTCCCGTAACTCCTTTGCCGGAAGCCAAACCTGAACTGTCTAACGCAGAGCTATTGGCCGAAGGCCTTGCCGAACTGAATGCCCTAACGGGAATGAGCAACATCAAAAAAGAAATAAACGAACTGGTTATCCTTGCTCAGTTTTACAAAGAAACAGGTAAAGATGTGCTCAACAAGTTTTCTCTACATAGCGTATTCACGGGCAATCCGGGTACGGGGAAGACAACCATTGCACGTATTGTTGCTAAAATATATAAAGGGTTAGGACTGCTTGCCAAAGGCCATGTGGTGGAAGTAGACCGCGAAGCCCTTGTGGCAGGTTATGTTGGACAAACAGCCATTAAAACAGGTGCCGAAATAGAAAAAGCCCAAGGTGGAATTTTATTTATTGACGAAGCTTATTCGCTTGCCAACCGTGGTATTAGCAACGATTTCGGGATGGAAGCCATACAAATCATCCTCAAACGAATGGAGGATTTGAGAGGTAAGTTTGGTGTTATTGTGGCTGGTTATCCCGAAAACATGATGGAGTTCATTAATTCGAATCCAGGCTTTAAATCACGATTCGATAGAACGTTTCAGTTTCTCGATTATCAACCCGAAGAGATGCTTGCTATTGCCAAATCGCTGTTGGCTGCCGAAAACATTACTGCCAAGCCCGATGCCGAACAACACCTTGCCAAACATTTCGAGGTGATTTACGAAAACCGTGATAAATACTTCGGAAACGCACGCACCGTGCGACAAGTAATAGCGGAGGCCATCAAAAACCAAAACCTACGCTTGGCTGCTATCCCTTCGCAGCAGCGAACCTTGGAGCAGTTGCAACTACTCATGCTGGAAGACGTACTCGAATTCGAACTGAAAACAAATAGAAACAACACAGGCTTAGGTTTCAAGATTTAGAACCTTGCCCTTGTTTGTGTTTTTATCAATAAGTTAAATAATTAGGGCAGGCAGTTTCTCTTTCTTCGTTTCCCTTCCTCCTGCTATCCGCTACAAGTCCGCCCAACGCAAAGGCTCACCCGCTTCGGGCTTTTCGCTGCTATCAGGTGCAGTTAGGCAGCGCATCACTCTTCGGTATCCAACAAATCCTAAATCCCCAAATCCTGAATCCTTAATCTATCCCGACCATTCGGGATTCGTACTTCGTAAAGACAGTTATCATAATACTTTGTACTTAATACTTTATCATAATACTTAATACATTGTACTCTTAATAACCTTCTTCCTCACCACTCCCTTCTCCGTTTCCACTTCTACAAAGTATACCCCAGCCTTCCACAAACTAATATCTATTGCCTTTTGGCTATTCGCTATTCGCTCTAGCTTTAGTACTTCTTCACCAATCACATTTATCACGCTTAATTCTTTTATTTTCTCTCCCTCTGTACTTACTGTAAATATTGATGAAGCAGGATTCGGATAAATAAGAACACTCATTTCTTCTTTATCCTTAGTAGGAACTGACAAAATAGTACAAAGTGAATTTACTTGTGTCGGCACCATTCTGTTTAAGGTGTCTCCTACACCTAGTTGACCGTCCAAGTTATATCCCCATGTCCAAAGAGTACCATCCGCTTTCAAAGCCACAGAATGTGCACTGCCACAAGCAATCGCAATTACACTTGTCAATCCAACAACCTGCAAAGGATGATTGCTCGATGTCAAATTTCCTGTACCTAGTTCACCATATTGATTATTTCCCCAAGCCCAAACAGTACTGTCGCTTTTGATTGCCAGCGAATGACCACCACCAGCGCATATTCTAGTTATATTAGTTAGGTTATATACTTGTACAGGTATCAGACTGGTTGTGTTAGTACCATCTCCAAGCTGCCCTCCCGAATTACTACCCCAAGCCCATACAGTCCCATCACCCCTTAAAGCAAGAGAATGAATACCACCTGCTGATATTGCCGTAATTCCAGCCAATCCATTTACACTAACAGGGGAATGCCTATCTATATTTGTATTATCCCCTAGTTGTCCCCATAAATTCCATCCCCAAGACATTACTGTTCTATCATCCTTCAATGCAAGCGAATGTAAATTACCAGCTGCTATTTCAATTATATTAGTCAAGGTATTAACAACGAGAGGTGTATTACTACTAAAAGTAGTGCCAACGCCAAGCTCTCCTTTGGAATTTGGTCCCCAAGCCCACACAGTGCTGTCACTTCTCAATGCCAAACAATGCAAACCTGTACTCGAAACAGCTTTGATATTAGTTAATGATGATATTTGTATCGGTAATGTAGTATCATTACTATTCCCTACACCTAAAACACCTCCCAGATTCCCTCCCCATGACCAAATTCTACCATCACTCTTTAATGCAAATGAATGATAGCTGCCACCTGTAACTGATATGATACTATACAATCCAGTC
>CAIWDF010000052.1 GCA_903911435.1 uncultured Bacteroidota bacterium | reverse complement strand
CAATTGTTGGTTTTGCATCTTTATGTTCTTTTTTATAATTCCATGCTTTACCTTGGGAATCTGAAATAGTTTTTTCTCCGTCAATGAAAAGTTTTATTTCATCTTCTGAAAGAATATCCACTATATTTTTCCATTGATCCTGAATTATATATAACTTCTTAAATTTGGTTGCTGACAATACTGGTCCTTCAAAATTAAGCAGCTCTATACTGCAAAGATTTTTGTTTTGTTTTTTATTGATATTATTTTTCCGCATATTTTCTTTTTTTTTGTATAGATTATAATGTCCATAGAGTGAACGATCAAATAAATAATCAGGCCAAAAAACATCATTATTAACACTTATTGTATTATTAGTCAAGATAAAGGATGGCATTTTGGCTTTATTATTTTCAGCATTGAATTTTATATTTTGGTAAAATCGAAAATCGGGATTTTCAAACTTTGTCCAATTATCACCATAACCTCCTCCGGGATTAATAATTACAACTGATGAAGGGTTTATTTTATTGTTAATATAGGTAGCATCAAAAATGGAGCATGCTTCCCCACCAATATGTAACAATGAAAATCTTTTAGCCTTTCGTTTAGTAATATTTGTTTTTTGTGGGTTTAATTCATATACTGACCAAAGTGCATAGAATTTTAAATTATTGCCATAAAATTTATCTGAAATAGAAATATTACTAAGTCTTTCTTTTTCAAAATCATTGATAGGAGAATATTGTGTTTGTTTCCCTTTCGGAATCAGCTCCGCTTTACTGATATTTTTTATGCCTATTAAGTCATACCCAATATGTTCAAAATGACTACTCATAGCAGCTTTTACAATATCTTTTGGAATAGAATAATCAGTATGTATAAAACTACAGAAATTTTCAGAGAGTAATTCGATATCTTTAGCATCTATGCCAGAGGCCGGATAGTAAACACTATCAGAAAGTATATCTTTAATATTAAACATACTTCCAAAATTTTCTTTTGTGATTTTATGTATTGATTTCATTTGGCAAAAAATTATTTTAATAAATATGCAATTTCGAATGATAAAACAAAGAAATGAAAAAGTAGCAAAATAGTGCAAAAACCGGTGAAATTGACCACCGAAAACCAGTTTAAACTGACCACTCAATTCCGGTTCAAATTGACCACCTGACAAAGATAAAAAAAGTTCATGCATTGAGGTAACCTTTTTTTAATAAGATTTGATAAATCAATCTTATTAAAAATGGCAAACAACTCAATAAACATGAATAAAATTAGACAAATACTTCGGCAGCATTCACAAGGCACAAGTAAGCTAAGGATAGCAGAACAGACAGGCGTAGCAAGGAATACGATAAAGAAGTTTTTTGTCATATCTTTTATTTTGGGTGATATTTTTAATTCATAATTATAAATATTCTTGGCTGTTTGAATTAATTCACCTCTATATCCGCAATCGGCATAAATCATTTTTATTCCATAAATATTTTCGTTCAGGGTTTTCAATACTAAGTAAGCTCCCTTGCTATCGTGAATGTTTGCCACATGAACTACGTTCGTTATAATATTTCCCATAGTATCAACCATTATGTGTCGCTTCCTTCCTTTTATTCTTTTATTACCATCAACACCTCGTAATCCTCCTCTGCGTGTTGTTTTAACAGATTGGCTATCTATTATCGCTACCGAACATTGTGCTCTTTTATTGCTTATTATCCGAACTGTTTCCCGTATCATATCATTCAGGTGAACAAACAATTCCTCATCTCGCCATTTTGAATAATAGTAATATACTAACTCCCATTTAGGATAATTGTTTGGCAACATTCGCCAATGACAACCTGTTTTTAAAATGTAAAAGAGTGCATCAAAAATTTCTCGTAAATCATGTTTTCGTTTTCTTTCGCTTTCAGGTAAATATTTTTTTATAATTTTGCACTGGGATTCGGTTAAGGTATTAGATTGCATTTTATTTAAGATTGTTGTTAACCCTAAATAATTTATAATGCTTTTACCTTCTCCGTTCCTCTATTATTCTTTTAAACATAAATTTAAACAGTTTCTCAATTAAATTCACTATATTCGCAAACAATTATTTTTTGTTGTGCTAGTTTCAGAATATTTGATAATGTTAATGAAAAATAATTTTATAAAAGACAGAGGCAATAACCACTTTAATAAAGCATTGTCTTTAAATATAATAACAGTACAAATAAAAAATTGAGTCAACAATAAGTAAATAACATTTTAAATTTTTAGAAAATCGAATATGAGCAAATGTCCAAATTGTCATTCCAATGACACTAACACAAAAAAGGGTAATATTAAGGCGCTTGCTTGGATAATAGGTGGCATTATCTTAGCAGTTACGCTTACTAGTCTAAACAAAGGAATTGGTTTTATTATTACTGGAGTTTTAATTTCAGTTGCCTTATATTTTTTTGGCAAAAAAAGAGTTGTTTATAACCATTACTGCAATAAATGCCGTCATAAATGGACTAACTACGATTGGGAATGAAGCACATAAAATCAGGATCGTCAATACTTTCAAAAAAAAATAAATAAAACCAAACAAAAAAATAAAAAACAATGGCAGACAATCACATCATCATAGGCCTCGGGGGAACCGGTGGAAATGTTATCAAGGATTTCAGAAAACAAATCATTGATAAATATGGCAAGCTTGATGTTCCGCAAACAAAGAGCATTAAATACTTATATATAGACAGCAAACAAAGCGAATTTGATGAGAGTTTGTGGAAATACCAAGGTATTGATATAGGCTTGAAAGGGAATGGCAACCTTTTGCTTCAGGCAGGAAAGCTAAATGAAGCACTTGAAACGCATCCCAAACCTGTGTTTGTAGGTAAGGATTCCGATTGGGGTGATGTTAGAAATGATGTCGAATTAGCTACGAAAGCAGGTAATCAGATGCGTAGGCTAGGTAGGGTAAACTTAAAGTTTAGCATTGATGATATTGTAGACCGTGTGATGTCTATGTATCATTCTTTAGAAGTTGGAAAACAAAACCCCAAAACCCTAATTCATATTGTTGTTGGGCTTGCAGGTGGAACTGGAAGTGGTGCTGTGGTTGATGTTGCTGCTCAGCTGATAAAAACTTTCCAAGAAGATAGCAAGGGAAATTATAATGTTTTGCTTTATTTAAGAATGCCTGAGCTTTCTGTGCCAAATGGTTGGGGTGGAAGATACGAAGGTGTTTTGAAAGGCACATCTTTTTATAAGCTCAACGGTTATGCCGCTTTGAAGGAAATCAATGCTATGGCAAATGGATATTTCCAGCCTTATGACGTTACTACAAACCGAAAACGAATTGATACTGAAAAGAAAGTAATTCAAGCGGCATATATCATTACAGAAAGAAATGATGCTGGGGTAACATTTGAACCTTCTGATATTACAGCATCAATTGCATCATTGCTCACGCTTAAAATTATAACAGAGCAAGTTGGTTCTGTGGTTGCAGGTGAAGGTCTTACAAAGATATTGGAGGATGACATTGATGGAAACGAAAATCAAACAATTAATCCTGCAGCTTATTGGCAATTAGCAGCTAAATTTCCTGTGCCAGGATCATATAGGTTTGGCGTTCCCAGAGAAAAAATTAAAGATAGTTTAGCATTAATGCTTATACTTCATGCTTTTAATAAGCTGCTTTTTAAGAATTTTGATGAGGTTGGCGGAGATGGTTATCGTGGTGTAGAACCTGAAGTGAATGAAGCGAAAAAAGAACAGAATCAGATTATAACCAATTATCGTTCAGCAATATTAAGAGAATGGTACTTGGAATATGAATTTATGATTTTAGATCATCCTATGTTGGATTTATTGAAAAATAATCATGCAGCAGCAGGTCTAATGACCGAAGGCCGGGATGACTATGCTTTTGAAGGAGCTTTTGATAAAGCGTATACTAACCACTATCAAAAGATATTTCTTAATAATTTATTTAAGGGAAAAGCTATTGAAGATCGTGAAAAGATTGGCGCATTGGAAATGTCTGTTGGAGAATATTTTAACAAAGAATATAAAGGTGTTGGTTTCGAGCGTTATGTAAACGCTATGATGGGAGTCAATCTTCCTAAAATAGCAGAATTTATCGCTCAACGTATTAAGCGAAAAATGTTCGGTAAAGAAGATGGTATTTCTAGATATTATCCATTGAAATCGTATATAGATATCATTGATGTAATAATTCAGGGATATTTCGATTACTTGGAAAAACAGTTCGTTAAAAGAAGGGATGAATATAAGCGGATAGCTGGAGCTAAGCGAACAGAAATTGATAACATCAAAAAAGATTATGTCGGTTCGTTTGGTCTATTAGGAAGTAGGACAAAAAGAGAAAATTCTGTAAATGCGTTCAAAACTGCTATCAAAGAATTGTGGTATGCTAATGTAAATCTTGCGGGTATTGAATTTGCTATACAACTTGTTCATTCTCATCTTAAAAATAAGTTGTTGGATGTTAAAAATGAGATTACCAATGAAATCGCTGAAATTGAATTAAAAAGAAACAAGTTACAGCAAGCATTTGAAAAGGAGAAAAAGAGGTTAAACAGCAACAAAAAAGCTTCCGAAGGCGGAATCTCTGGGTTTGTTTCACTAACAGACGAAAAGGCTCTAACAGATTTTCTTGCGAAGCTTTTCAAAAAACAAGATGCCGAACCCGGACAACAAGGTAAATATCAGGAGGTAATAACAAAATTGGAACAAGCTATATTCGAAAATAAGGATAAGGTCTTGAAGGTTTTGAAAAATGACGAAGGAAATGAATTGGAGATTCAGCAAGGTCTTGCATTTTTAATGAATGATGCTTATAAGGCTGTAGATGACTTGTTGTCTGAAGATACATTTAGAAAGTTAAATTTGAAAGATACTTTTTACAATGCCCATGTCGTTCAGGTAATATATAATAAGTTTGAAGGAGATTCAAACAATAATGCACTCAGAGATTTATTCAGAAGTTTGAATGCATTTGCTGCCCCAATGGCAAAAATCAATTCTAAAACAAAAGGAGGAATTAAATTAAAAGAAGTTAAGTTAATTTTACTTCCTGAATTGCAGGGTGTAGAGGAAGGTTCTCCTCTGATTAGTTTCTATGATTCCTTGAAATCAACGCTTTTAACAGATATGCCAGGTAGTAAAATTCTGCCTATAAAAAATGTAGAATACCAAAATGAAATCACTATAGCACAATTTTATCGAACTGTATTCCCTGATATGCTAGATACAGTTGAAAAATTAAAACGCGAATATGATGAGGCAATAAAAAACCATGAACTAAAGTTTTTAATGCACATTGAAGATGTTTCCGTTTTACCAGATTTAGTACCTCCAAAAACAGAAGAACAATACAAGGAGTTATTGTTCCCCTATGTGATGGTTTTGAGTTGTGTGGATAATGCTTTTCAAACGTACAAGGAGGGGTTGTGGAAAATTGAGGAACCAGTAAATCTAAGTGCATCTGTCAAAGGTGTTACGGGTAAGGTGAGTGATATTCATGGTGAAAAAATTGACATTTATCTTGGAACAAATACCTTAGAAGGTTTCTGGAATCTTGACATCACCCAATTAGATGAAGAGTACAAGAATTACCGAGATGAAATACAGTCTTTTTTGAACCCATTCATCTACCATGCTATTAAAAAGAGGGCACAGGGATATTTAGCGGATGCTGAACAAAGCCCAAAAATAATAAAATGCCTTGACGAATTAGTTCATGGAGTGCTCAACGAAGCAGGAAATCAGAGAAACAATCCTAAATTCATGCGATACAAAAAGGCAAATGACTTTATTATCGAATTAACTAACACATTAACAAAATAAAAAATGAGTACACAGAATAAACTTTACAAGTGCTACAAAGATGGATGCACTTTTAGACAAGGTCATCCCGATGGTATTTATCTATCTCAAAATGAATTTGAAGAATATAATAAGGACGGTCAACTGAATTGTCCCGAAAACAATTTGAATTGTGGATTGCAAGAGCTAAAACCTGAGGATTATCCTAAACCTGCAGGCAAACCCTTAAAAATCAAACTCATCGCAGCTATCGCAGCAGGTGTATTAATCATTGGCGGTTTGGTGTTTTTCTTTATTGGAGGTTCTTCTGATACGCCCAAAACAGGAGAGGTACCCGAAGTAGATACTCCTGTAGTTGCACCTCCTGTAGCGGTAGAACCTGCAACACCTGCAGAATCCGCAGAACCTGCGGTGGTAGAAAAATCAGAGCCCGTAAAGACAGCGGCCACAACTACAAGTTCAGGAAGCAATAATACTAATGCTTCAGGTGGTTCTGCACCCAAAGGTACGCAGTCGCTTTCTATTGGTGGCAATACCTACAAAGGTGAAGTGCTCAATGGTAAGCCACATGGAATGGGTACAATGTATTATAAAAAGTCAGGGCAGATTTCTCCCAAAGACCTTAAAAAACGCATGGCTGAGTCTGGAGATTACCTTACAGGTGAGTTCTTTGAAGGCAATGTGGTGCAAGGCAAATTGTTCGATGCCTCAAATAATGTAAAAGAAGTCATCATGATTGGTAGATGAGGAAGCGCCTTGCCCTATTGATGCTCCTATTTTCATGTGCCGCAGTTTGTTCAAAACTGTCGGCACAAGACGCTTTTACCTCCAATCGCTTAAACGAGCTTTTTGCCCTGTTGCCTTTGGAATGTAAAAATGCCCTTTCGCGCAGTACAGAAAACAAGTGCAGCTGCAACATCAAAGGCAATTCCCTGCCCATAAAGGTATCTTTCAACAGCCAAGGGCAATTGAGTCACCTCGGTATGGATTTATTCTCTTTCGATGCCAATCTGCTTTATCCCAATACGGTTTTATCTTTTATTGAGCGTAGCTTTCTGGAGTATTTTATTTGGAACGATGCTGCAATTATTGACAAGAAAAACAAAGAAGATAAAATTGCTTTGCTTATCAATGGAAAGCAATTTAATAGTTTGAGTAATGAGAAACTCTCAGTGATATTGCCTATTTTGCAATCAGATGCTAAAGGCCTCAACATCAAGCAGGATAGTTTGTTTTACCAAGCTACCATATCAAGTGGTAAGGAAAATGTTAGCCTACTGTTTGCTGCCAATTATCAGGTGGTGAGTGGAATGGACAAAAAGGAATATGCACATCAAATAATCAATGCGCTTAAAACCTACAAAGCCAAGAGTAACCTATCGCCCAGTATAAATCCTTTATCCTTAAAACCCTACAGAGAAGATTTGAAGGTAAACATTGGTAAGGCATATTATAAAACAATTTCATCAAACACCTATTTTAAATGTGCGGGCAACGAATGTGAGCCAGTCTTCGATGGTCAATATCCTTTGGAGTCTTTTACCAACACTTTTTTAGCAGCAGGCGATTTCAATAAGGACATAACATTAAGAATAGAGCAGAAAATTTATGCTAACGAAAAAGAACAGTATGAAGTAGGATTGTCAGACTATCTAGCATATTTTAAAAATGATTTTGAACTTTATTTCGGTATGGAAAACAATTCGGAAAAAATGTTGGATGGTACCCTCATTCTTTACAATCGACAACTGAATTTTATTAACCTGCTTTATGTTAGTTCAACACCACAAGAATTTTTTAAAACGGGCAAGCGGGTATTGAAAGCAAAATTTTACACCAATATTCCTTCCGATAACATCAAAAACCTTTTTGCAGAAAAAGAAAATACAAAGTAAATTATGAACACAAAAACTAAATCCATTTTATTACTTCTTGCGCTAGGCTTCAATATGATGTTCTTAAGCGCTCAGGATGTCGTATCTGTAAAGTTAGGCGGCAAAGGGCTCGATATGGCTGAAAGCGCCAGCTTAGTTGCGAAAATTGAAGCGAATGCCTCTGCTTTCTTAACTTCCATCAATACAGCTTTTGAAAAGAAATCGAAGCCTAGATTTTCATCTGGTACAATAAGTTCTGATGCGCAAGTATCAGTATTGTCGATGTGGGAAATGAGTCCTTTTAAATGCTCTTCTGCTGCGATTGAAGAACGCATCATCAAGAAACCGCAGGGTGGTTATGAGGTACGAAATATTCCAGTTATAATGGCTGAAGCTCCAGCCGATGAGAAAGAGCAGGAATTGGTATTGGTTTTTAATGCTAACGGCTTGGTTGACAATATTTTTCTTGCTATAGAAACGGGCAAGTATGTCCAGCTGATAAATGCAGCGGGTAATGATGTCACGGAAATGAGGAGGCGTCAGATTATTTTGGATTTTATTGAAAATTTTAGAACTGCTTATAACCGAAAGGATGCAGACTATTTGAGTTCAGTTTTCAGCGAAGATGCTTTAATCATCACGGGAAAAGTAGTTCAGGTTTCAAAGCCAGACGCTTCTGGCCAATTCCTTCCACAGCAAGCAGTGAAATACCAAAAGCAAACCAAAAATGAGTACATTGATAAGTTAAAGAGGATTTTTGCATCCAATAGCTACATCAATGTAAAGTTTGATGAGATACGGATAAAGCAGCATAAGAAATATCCAACCATTTATGGTGTGGATATGTTGCAAGGCTGGAATACTTCAAAATACAGTGATGTAGGTTTCCTTTTGCTGGTTATTGATTTCAGCGATGATGACAAACCCATTATACATGTTCGCACTTGGCAACCCGACCGAGTGGATGGTAAAAAATTAACAGAACAAGATAAATTTAAATTAGAACAATTTAATATAGCGAAGTAATATGAAATCAAAACTTTTATTTGCATCTGTGCTTTTTTTATGGTTTCTATCATCATGCAAATATTTTAATTCGGCAGATCCCGCGGAAAAAAATTTAGAACTACAAAAACTTGAAATTGATATACAAAGAAAAATTTCAGAGGGTGACAAGAATGGAGCGTTTGATTTGCTCAAAGAACTAGTTCACCCATCGTCAGAACAATGGATGGAAAAGCAAAAACAAACTGCTATGGAGCAGGTTATTAACGGAGGCAATCAATACTATACCTACAATGAATGGTGGTCGCAGAGAAGGGAGGAATTTCAGAAGCAAATTCTGGCAATGGAAACAACATCTGATACATCAACCATTGATACAGGCACACTTTCAACAGACACCAATTCAGCAATTACAGAGAAAACGTCTCAGTCCGAAGAAGCAGTAGTGGCTGAACCTGTTAAGATTTCCGCTAATTACCTGGGACTCTATGTCTTGCAATTTGCAAATGGCAATACCAAGTTCTATAAATTTTTTAAGGATGCTAGTGGTAACATAGGAGTTGTTTATCAGGATAATGTTTCAGGCAATGTTCGGGTAGAAAACTATGTTTTACGATCATTCAATGAAAGTTCTAAGAAAGTAGTGCTTGAAAGCAAAAAGAATTCAGGCTCATTTGTAAATGTGCGGTTCGTTACTGACCAAGAGAGTGAAAATGGTTTTAAACTCTTGGATTCTGATGGTTCATCTTATTCAGTGGTAGGAAATTAATGGATGAAAAGAATCATTTGTCCTAATTTTATACTGCTGTTAATATGCCTCAATTTCATCAGCCCTTGTCTAGCGCAGTATTCGATAGTTTTTAAGGAAGATTTATCCGCAGCTAAATCCATTACAAGGAAACCCGCAGTTGATAAATGTTTGCTGGCTATCAGGTCAGAAGTTAACCTTACCTTTGATTCCAACACAGAGAACTTAACTCAACCTCAAAAAACGAATGGTGTTTATTTTCTAGAAGTGTCGTATGGCCCGCAAGCTATTTCAGTTTATTATGATAATATTCCTACTTATCTGAATTTTGGGCAGCTACAGGCTGCTAATTCACTGCCCGAATTAAAGGTAGGTGAAATTCGATATTTTATTGTTGATATTAAGCCAGAGTTGGAATATGCAGACATTACTGATAATGAATTGAAAAGAGGTAATTTTACTACTCCCTTTGGCCCCAATGTATCGGACGCACTATTGGTTGTGAGGATATTTCCTAACGATTTGGAATTAATCATTTCCGAAACTAACAATCTCATCAGTAAGTTTGAGAAAAATGGAAGTACATACAATGTATTCTTAAAAATGCCCGAAAATAAAAAGTTCACTAACTATGATTTACTCGTGAAAACAAAGGGAGCAGATGATCTTAAAGTTACAGTACCTAAGTTAGTACCCAAAGCTGTAAGGTTCTACAGGATAAAAAAACCTCTTGTTGAAATTGCGGATTCTAAAATAGAGACTGAAAACCCACTGAGCCCAATCAAAGAGCCGGAAAAAGGTGTAGGGGATGTTTCGGCTGCCACTGTTGCTGATTATCGCAAGAATATAATAGGTAATTGGGCGGGTTCATTAGGGGATGACAAAACTTATATTGAATTTTCCACATTCGATGAAGGTAAAAAGACACTGGCCGGTAAAATTTATGCCAATGGGATATATATGAATTTCAAAGGAGTTGTTCGCTTCAAAACAGAAAATGATTATCAGGCATCCCTAATTATCATAAAAGATGATCTAATTACTTACGGAGCAAGTTTGGACTTGCGTTTTAATTCAGGAGTGTTAAGCGGGCTATGGATAGATGATATGGGTGCTGTACAAGACTTTAGCGCTGTTCGCTCAACCACTATCATTTCTGACAATACCAGTGAAGTGAGGCAAAAAATTGCAACACTGAATAAACTGGCTTCAGGTGAGTGGAATTCATTAACATCAAATGCTTATTTTGATAACCTAATTCTTGATAAAGCCAATGTTAAGCAGTTTAGTACCATAAGTTTTATAAAATCGGGGCAATCAACAATCGCATCAAAAGGTAAGTTACTCAGCAAATCAGGGATGGTTTCTATGGTGGTTTCAAACGTTCAGTTTCCGGGAATTAGTTCATCTTGCTCCGTTACATTAGAGTTTAATGAGCAGGAAGCTTCGGCATCAATCATCAGCGACGATGGTAGTGTGTTTGAAAATGTTAAACTGCGAAGACCTGTAGTTCAAACAAATAATAAAACCAGACACACTAATAACATTTATTATGTGGTAAGCGATAAGGCTTATTTTTACCAAACACCTAATTTTGCGGACCGTACCAGTCATTATCTTGTAAATGGCCAAATTCCTGAAGTGCAAATATCAGACGAAAACAATGATTTTATATTTGGAGCATTTACATATCGTGGATTATCTAGCAAGGGTTTTCTGAAAAAATCGGACATTTCTAAAATCAATATAAATTATTTGTTTAACACAAAATGGTATGGTTTGTTTGGTAAGGATAATATTAATGTGGTTTTGGATACTATTTATTGGGATGCTAATAACATGCTGAAAATAAGCGGATACAATATTGTGAAGAAAAATAAACGCGATGTGGAAGGGCAAATTATTTTAATTAACGATAATCAAATTCAAATAAATCTTTACGAACCAGGCACAGATGAATGGGATGGAATATTCAAAATAACTTTTAATTACAATAATGAAGGCAGTGGAGTATGGTTAGCCAATAATGGGAAGTTGCGTACTGAGTTTAAGATGCAAAAAATCTTAAATAAAT
>CAIWDF010000051.1 GCA_903911435.1 uncultured Bacteroidota bacterium | reverse complement strand
GTTGTTCCTCCATTACATGATATGGTTCCTGATGTTGAACTTGCTGTTAATATTGATGGTTCTGATACGCTTCCGGTTGTGGTTGCTGTACATCCATTAGCATCGGTTACTGTATAACTATAGTTGCCGGATGATACGGTGTAACTTCCTACTCCTGTATAGGGTGCTGTTCCACCTGTTGCGGTTATAACTACTGTTGTAGTGCCGCCATTACATGATATTGGATTAGAAACAACACTATTACTTGAAGGAACTGAATTAACGTTGATAAGCACGGAAGCACTATTAACACAACCGTTTCCATCTGTACCAGTCACAGTATAGCTACCAGATGATGCAGGCACGAAGGAAACTCCATTGGATATTCCACTTGTCCAAGAATAATTTGCAGCTCCATTACCTGATAATGTTACCGAAGAACCATTACAAACACTAGTAGATGAAGCATTAACCGTAATAGATGGTAAAGCATTCACCACAACAGTGGTTGTTCCAACTGCACTTGTACATCCAGGAGAAACATTTGTGATAGTCACACTATAAGTTCCAGACATTGCTGGTGTAGCATTCGAGATACTTGGATTTTGACTTGATGAAGTGAATCCGTTTGGACCGGCCCAATGATAAGTTACTCCTGCAACTGTTGGTGTCGATAAATTTAATGTATTTCCCGCACAAAAAGGTGAATTATTACTTGCAGTTGGGGTTGTTTGAACAATATTATCAACAACTATTGCCATAGTTCCTACTAAAGTTACACAGCCCGTAGAAGTATAAGTTTCAGTTAAGCTATAAGTTCCAGCAGTGGCAAGGGTTACATTTAAGATACTTGGATTTTGACTTGATGAAGTGAACCCGTTTGGTCCTGACCAATTATACGATACACCAGCTATTGCTGGAGTTGATAAATTTAAAGTGTTATTAATACATAACGGAGTATTTCCTGTAACAATTGGAGTTGGAGCACCATTTATTAACACTGTCGTCATTGCGGTATAAAAACAATTCACACCTGTTGTGATTGTTACTGTATATGTTCCAGACATGGCTGGTGTTGCATTTGTAATTGTTGGGTTTTGAGAAGTAGACGTATAACTATTTGGCCCACTCCAAAGATAAGTTGCACCAGAAACAGTGCCTACATTCAAATTAAAGGTTCCTCTCTCGCAAACTGGTGAACTATTAGTTGCTGATGGACCACCACATGTTGCTGCACTAACTAAGGTATTGGTAGTTCCAGCAACAGGACACCCGTTCGCATCAAATATAATTGGATTACTACCGGCAACTCTTGTAAGTGTTGAAAGAACACCTGTTCCATAAACCCAAAATCTATTATGTATAACGTTATTGCAAAGCAATACCGTACAATTTGTGGTTGCGGTAACTCTAAATTTAATTTGAGTACTATCAATTGCTATTGGCGAATTGTTTACAAAACCTCCTGTTGTGCTATTCGCTCCAACACCTACTCTAACTTTCAATGAACTTGAAGCGGCAAAAAATTCAGCTTGGTCGTCCCCTGATAAATCTGTTTTATTACCAGAATTGGCGCCTGAAGTAATTCTTATTGATCCTGGCACATAAACTGCGTTCGAAGCAAGTGTGTCAGTAATATATGTATTTATGGATTGGTCGGAACCAATATTTTTAACAGATAGAGTATATTCTAATGTATCGCCTGGTTGAACAAAACCTCCATTCAAATCAACCACACTTAATCCTCCTCTTAAATCTACATCGTAAACATCAATTGCGGTGGTTACAACTTGAGTTAAATATGTTTCACCACTTGTAGTTTGACGAAGAGTTGCTGATGTAGCGCCATTTCCAATATAATTTTTCGAAGTGTTATTAGGAACAAAAACATTAGCATCGTGTCCTAATGTATTATTGTAAGATGGATTTCTATATGGAGTTAATGAACCGTTATTTGATATAGTACTATTAAATACATCGTTCGCTGGATGTATTGCATCAGATACTGGTATAAACCCACCAGCACTTCTAAACAAAAGTGAATCGCCTACATATGTTTGAGCACAAGAACCTCCCAATGCCCCATATCCACGGTCACCATCATAAGTTACTAATCCCAATTGTAAACTTACAGGACCAGTTGGTGGAGTAAAAAATCCGGTTATAGGTAAATCAGTAACATCATGGTTCGCATCTACATTTGTTAAACCATTAAAAACAGTTAAGTTCTTCAATGGCATTAAGTCATTTTTATAAACAATAACAATAACCCAACCTCCCCAACGATTCTTCGAAGCATTATTACCTGTTCCGTTATCATTAAGCATTGGCATGTTTGCAATGGTGTATCTTCCCTTTCCACCTGCTGCAGTTACTATGCTTGTAATATCTTTAAAATTATGGTACGACTTATACCCTGTAGTGTTATCGAAAGATGCATCTGCAGTTAAAGTTTGGTATGTACCATTATTTAATTTTAATTTAAGTGTGTTTCTTGTCGCCCAATGAGATCCGTTAGGGTCAGGATTGTTTCCTCCTGTACCTCCAGCACCCCAATACAAGCCTGCGAAGGTTACATTACTGCACGATGGCAGATTTAAACTATCGCTACTCGACATAAAAGTGGCAGCATCGTTATCAATATCCACATACGTGTTTACGAAATCATTGTCAACAGATGTTCCCATTGGAGGAAGTTCAGCGTGTGCTTGAACGCAGTTTTTCGAGCCGCAATGAGTCGTTCCTGATCCGCAGCCTGATGCTGTATTTGCCAGCATTACAATTCCACCTTTTTGTGTTACTGAGTAACGTGCCGTAAAAGGTGTTACCAATTGAGCTACCGAAGCTATACTAATTGATAATAACGCGAGAGAAAGTACAATTTTTTTCATTTTTTATTATTTTGGAAGAGGGTTTGTTTGTAATTATTTATTTTTGATTTACTAGTTTATTGTAAAGTGACTATTATGAACACCTGAAGCAGTTGTCAATTTGCATGTATAGGTACCGGTAGCATATTCACTAAGGTTGATAATAGAAAACCCTGGAACTGGTTTCAAAACAACTTGAAACTCTTGTAGTAGTTTGTGACGTTCGTTATATATTGCCAAACTGCCATTGTTCCCTTCATTTCCATTAAATGAAACCTTTAAGCTAACTTCAGACCCTGCTTTGCTCGCTTGAAGAACCACATTAGGATCATCATCAACTACATTCTGCACAAAATAACACGAATGAGCTACGAATAATTTTTCGCAAATGAACTTCGAGTAATTTGCACTTATTTTTGATATCGAACCAAAAGCAAGTAACGCGATTAAGATAATTTGTTTTGTTGTTTTCATTTTTTTACTTTTTAAATTATGATTTGTTTATATTCTTTCTTTTGTATATTAAACGGCAATAAATATTTTGGGTTACGTATTTATTTTTTCTAAATCGTGTAACCTAACTTCAAATTTGACGTTAGCTTCAATTTCATATCACCTTCTTTTCATTCGCAACTTTTCAATACTATTAAACACTAAACATACGTATAGCAACTTCTTATAATGGCAATGCTGAAACAACCAAGCAAAAAACATAACATGTGTTTATTATACATGTTT
>CAIWDF010000050.1 GCA_903911435.1 uncultured Bacteroidota bacterium | reverse complement strand
TGGGGCAGATACTCATCTTTCATTTTTTGGTAAAATTCGGTAGGCGATAAATTACTTGTCGCGCTTATAGAGATTATCGGTAAATCATTTGGTGAAACTTTGCTCATCACAGGACTTAAAATATCCTGTGGTAAATCCTTTCGTATATTGTCTATGTAACGTTGAGCATCTTGCATTGTTTTATCTAAATCCGTTCCGTACTTAAGGTTGGCTATAATAATTGATGCATTGGGCAAAGATTTTGTAACCAAATAGTCTACCCCTTCTAAATTAGCTAATGCATCTTCTATTTTTCGCGAAACAGAAGTTTCCACTTCATTAGGCTCCGCACCGGGATAAACTGTTTTTATTACTACTACCGGTTGATTAAAGTCGGGCATTAATTCATAACTCAGATTTTTGTAACCGATAAAACCCAATAGAAAAAATATGCTGAAAAGTACAATAATCAGCGAAGGTCGTTTGATGGAAATTTCTGTAATATTCATTTTTTGCTGAAATTATTTTACCGTTACATTAGCACCGTTAAAAAGATTAATAAACCCATTAGTTATCATCACATCACCAGCTTTCAAGCCTCCGGAAACAATTGCCTTGTTTTGAGTTCGGCTCAAAATGGTTATGTTTTGCACCATGGCTTTTCCATTTTTAATCAGATATACTTGAGGTTGATTTGCCGGACCTGTGATAGTTGATGATGATATAACAATACCCTTTTCAGATGTAATTGTTTTCAAATTTACTTTACCAAACATCCCCGATTTTATTTTCATATCAGGTGTGTTACTCACTGTAAACTGAATGGGGAAGCTGCTTCCGGCATTAGCTTTACTTCCTATCATTGTTGTTACTCCATTTAGCACTATTTCTGAATAAGCATCTGTTGTTACTTGATAGCTTTGGTTAACTACAAACAGTTTCAATTCGTTTTCAGAAACATTTGCAGTAAATTTCAAATTGGAGATGTCTGTTATCTGTAGTAACGGAACCCCAGGTGCTGCAAAAGCTCCGGCTTCGGTCAATTTGGAAGTAACTATTCCTTTAAACGGAGCCTTGATGAGTGTCTTATTTATTTGTTCTAGCAATGTAGCTCGCTGAACTTTTGCTGATTTTAAAGCCAACTCAGCTTTCTCAAGTTGTACTCCTTGTATAGCGTCTGCTTTTGTTAAAACAGAATAACGATTTACATCGGCTTCCAAACCTTCAATTTGTAATTCCGTAGTTTGTAATTGAAATTTAAGTAATGAATTGTCCAGTTGAATCAATGCCTGGCCTTGGGTGACATTACTTCCAATATCAACTAATACATCATTTATTTTGCCTTGAACTTCAGCACTTATTTTTGTTTCCTTATTGGGTTCAAATGTTCCCGAAAAAAACAAATCGGCATCCAGATTTTCAATTTGTATCGTGTCAGCCAAAACAGGTATAGGCTTTTCAATATCGTATTGATAAACTTTTTGAAGTGTAATTTCTTTATTACTTTTTAGTCGAATTACCATAGCAGCTACTAATGCCAGTGGAATAAGAACGTATACTGTTTTTTTTAGAACAGATGATTTTGTATTCATTGTATATATTATTTATGTGTTATGGTATTTCCTGTAAGTTTTTTCAGTTCTAAATCTGCTTTCAAATAGTCTATAATAGCCGTTAAACGCCCTTGCTGTGCATCTCTTAATGCATTGTCAGCAAGTAAAACATCAGTCAGTGCAGCTGTTCCTTGTTTTTGCTGAAGCAGGGTTTGTTCAAAAATCGTTTGTGCCAATTTGATTTGTTCATTTGCAGGGTCTATCATTTTCAAAGCTGATGTACGTTGCAGTCTTGCATTTTCAACCTGCATATTGATTTGTTCGGAGAGCAGTCCCGCTTGTAATTCATTATTGAGCAACTCAATTTTTTTCTGATGCATCTTTCTTTGTGTTACTGTGCCATTAAAAAGGGGATAGGTCATTTGAATACCACCGTAACCAATGGGGTAGAATTTCAGAAAATCATTTGGTTTCTTATCGTACCCAAACCCCGTTGTTCCATAGCTCCCTATCAGCTGAAACGAAGGTAAAAATCTGGAATGGTTCAGTATTTTAAGTTCGTTCGACAATAATCGGTTTTGAGTATTTGTAATTTGAACTTCGGTTGAAGGAACTGTTTTGTAGTCAATCGTATTTTCATATTGAATAACGGTGTCCGGTTGAATATCTTTTTGTAGTGAAACACCCATCGCGAATTTCAACGCATTCAGAATTTGAATATATTTATTGTTTAAATTCTCTTTCTGTAAGGTTAATTGCATTTCCTGCAATTTCAATTTGCTCACATCCGTTCCTTTGGCCAGAAGTTGTTCATGCAGCAGTTGCATGTTTTTAAGCAATCTTTCCGTATTCAAGAGATTGCTTTTAACAAAACCCAATTGATGATAAATTATTTGCGCGTTGTAATAAAGTGTTGATATTTCAACATAAATCTGTTCTTCTGTTTTTCGGTATTGCAATGCCGTTAATTCAGAAACTATTTCCGCTGACTGGATGGCACCGTATACCTGCGGGCTATACAATGGCATTGATAATTGGATATTCCCATTGATGGTATGAGGCACTCCGAACTGCGCTTCTTTAAATTTCCCTTCCGGCCCCCCAAAAACCGATAAGGGCATTAATTGATAGGGCAAATCAGTAAAATACTTGTAATCGGCATTGGTTATTAATTTTGGAATGAGATTGCCTTTTGCTTCCTTTTCTTTCTCCTCTCCAATTTTTATGTTGTTATTGTTTATTTGAAGGTTTTTGTTTCCTGTCCATGCGGTATCAATACATTTCTGAAGCGGCCATATTTGCCCCTGAACGGCATTGATACTCATTAATGAAAACAACAGAAGTACTATTCGTGTGTGAATGTTTACTAACATAACAGCTAAATTTTTTTTAATTAGTGAGTATTAATTGGCTTTCTCATATTCCCCGAACTTTTTGTTTTGCTATTGTTCATTCAAAATATATATTAAATGTAGTAAATGAAGATGCTATGTTTCTGAATTCTTTCTCAGCTTCATTCTTTTCTTTTGCATCTGCAAGTCGGTTTGCCATATCTATAAAAGGCAATAACCATTTATGAAGTT
>CAIWDF010000049.1 GCA_903911435.1 uncultured Bacteroidota bacterium | reverse complement strand
TCAATGGTAATGATGTTGTTGTCAATGGTAATGATGTTGGAGTCTATTCAATAAACTGTGTCAAAATCTTAAATTTGACACGAAATGATGATAAGCCTGCCTTTATACATAAATTGGCTAGCCTCGGCAGTAAATCAGCTACTTCACTCTTTTCGCCCATGTTGGTGTTCCGTAAAATGTGCAGAAACAAGGATGATGATCCTTTTGCCTGTTTGTGCAATACGAATGAAATTTAACGAACTATGATGATGGGCATTAATTTTTTGTTGGCAACCTCTTATTTTATAGTTTTGCAGAATGAACCTTAACCCGAAATGAACTTAAGTAAGCTTTCCGTTTTTCTTCTATTTCTTGTGATTACACCTACGTATGCTCAACTTTGTAGTGGTACGAAAGTGATTTTGCTCGATTCTATCGATTATAATGTGGAGCCTAATTGGCAATTGGTTTTTGATGAGGAGTTTCTGGGAGATACACTTGATTTGGGTAAATGGGGTTTGCCAATTTCATCGCAAGGAGCATTAGACGGTACGGGTGCATATTTTACGTTAGATAATGTGAAAGTATCTCCTGAGTTATTTACGGCAGGTTATTCATCTGCCAAAGGCGTTTGTAAAATAATAGCCAACAAAGAAACGGTTATAAGGCCACCAGTTTCTTGGGATCCATCAATAGCACCAGTTACCTACAATTACACATCGGCAAGTATTGAATCGAAGCAGCAATTTGGTTGGGGTAAATATGAAATTCGATGTAAAGTACCAAAAGGAAAAGGATTTTGGCCAGCGTTCTGGCTTTATGGGGAAAAGAATGGTAGAGGTGATGAAATTGATGTTTTTGAATTTTGGAATGAGGATAATGTACTGAGAGAATACGACCCTAAAAAATTGGCAAAAGAGGTCAAGATGCATTATCATTTCTGGGAAAAATCAGTACCAAAGCAAAGTGTAGACCATAATTGTGGTTCTACCCATAAATTCGGGACAGATTTTTCTCAAGAATATCACACTTTTACTTTAATTTGGAATAGGTTTACAATTGAATGGTACGTTGATGGAGAATTGATGAAACAAGTTGGGCAATGGTATGATATACGAGGAGAGTTGGTGACACCCGAAAACATTAAACCTGCTCAAGTTGTATTTCGTAACGATTGGTATCCTAAAAATGAAATGACTATCATTTTTGGTTTTGGAATTCAATCAGGTAAAAATACTCCTGATGAGGATTCTCCTTTTCCGAGTGCTTATAATGTTGATTATATTAGATATTATTCATATTAGTTTTAAAAATGAGAGATTTTAAAATCAATAATACTATCCCTTTTTGGCTTTTTACCTTGTCATTAATTATGATACTTGTAGTCTCACAATTGATTCAAGAAGGTATGTTTATGGATGGATTATTTTATACATGCGTAGGGAAGAACTTGGCTGACGGGTTAGGTTCATTTTGGAATCCTCATTTGAGTAAAACTTATATGTATACATTCCACGTTCAACCACCACTTTATTTTGGAATATTAGCAGTGTTCTACAAAGTATTAGGGAGTAGCATGTACGTAGAGAGGCTTTTTAGTCTAGTTTTCTTCACTGGTACAGCATTCTATATTCATATAATTTGGAAAAGAATTTATAAAGATAAACTCGAAATATCGAAACATAGTTGGTTACCTATTCTGTTTTGGAGTACAATTCCAATATGTTTTTGGGCATATACAAACAATGTAGAAGAGGTTGTAATGTCCTTTTTTGCGATTGCATCCGTTTATCATATCTATATCGCAATCATAAATAACGAAAGAATGGTTTACAACCTAATAGTTGCAGGTGTTTTTATTTTCCTTTCAAGTTTAACAAAGGGCATTCAAGGAATGTTCCCTTTGATTGGTGTTGGAGCATTTTGGATACTTTCATTTAATATTTCTTTCAAAAAAATGCTTTACTATTCGTTGATATTGTTCTCAGTACCTATTATAATATACGGCTTTCTAATATTAACGAATAAGGATGTGTTGATTTTCTATGATTATTATTTTAAAATAAGATATGTGCGTTCCTTTAATAATGTAGAATCAACTACAACGAATAGGTTAGATATAATTATACAATTATTTATGGAAATTCTGCCAATTCTTTCAATTAGTACACTTTTTTTAGGCATGACTAAAAAAAGAAGGAAAAAAGAAGGAATTCAGTTGCAATATAAGCTCATGTTTTGGTTCGTTTTAATTGGGTTAGCTGGTTCATTACCATTAATGGTCACACTAGAACAGAGAAATTTCTATTTAGTGACATGTCTTCCTTACTTTGCAATAGCAATTTCTATGTTGATTGCTCCGCAATTAACTTCATTAATTGATTCACTACATACCAATAAACTTGGATTTAAAATCACCTTAATTATATGTACACTATTATTTATGGCAAGTATCATCTTTACAGTTTCTATGGTTGGAAAAGTAAAAAGAGATGCTGATGCTCTTTCGGACATCAATTCCTTTGGAAAAATTTTACCTCATGGGGATATTATTAGCATCCCTTCCGAAATGATGGAAGATTGGAGTACACGATATTATCTATTAAGATACTATTATTTAAGTCTTGATATTTACAATAAGGATAATCATTACTTCATGATTAGGAAAAATTTATCGAAGGCATTAGTTCCTAAACACTATAAGGCATTTCCTTTGAAAACAAAATTCCTTGATTTGTACATTTTGGATAAAAAGATTAATCAATGAGAAAACTAGAAAACGCAGAGCTAGACCGCAAATCGGTTGAAGAGTTTAGGGAGTCGGAAAAAACACCTATAATTATAGTGCTGGATAATGTGAGGAGTTTGCATAATGTGGGTTCGGTGTTTCGCACGGCTGATGCTTTTTTGGTGGAAGCTGTTTATTTATGTGGAATTACTGGTTGCCCACCCAATAAGGAAATTCAGAAAACAGCTTTGGGTGCTACTGAAAGCGTGAGCTGGAAACATTATCCATCGGCATTGGATGCTGTGATGGAGCTAAAGGCAGCTAATTATAGGTTAGTGGCCATTGAGCAGGCCGAACATTCAGTGCTATTGGATGAGTTTGTGCCTAAAACGAAGGAAAAAATTGCAATTGTTTTCGGCAACGAAGTGAAAGGTGTGGAGCAAGCTGTGGTAAGTGCTTGCGATGGGGTGATTGAAATTCCTCAACTTGGAACCAAACACTCACTCAATATCTCGGTGAGTGCTGGTATTGTTATTTGGGACTTGTTTTGTAAACTAAAAGGATAAACTACTTTTTCTGCGAAGTCTCTTTGGCCGGGGCTGCGCCTGGTTTTTGATTAGCAGTCTTTTGACCTGGTTTTGGCGCAGGTTTCTTAGCTTCTTCTTTAGGAGATTCAACATCTCCTTTATTAAATTTCGCAATTGAATCTTTTCTTGCCTTCTCTATCTCGTAATAATTTTTATACATCTTTTTTATATCGAAATTAATTCGGGTAGTGTAACTATCATCGTATTGAAAACGGTTGTAAATAGGGTCGTAAGTAACTTTGGCAATGGCTTTCTTGAGGATAGAAACATCCAGTTTGTTGATTTCTTCAAAGATATCTAAATCGAAATTGAAGGAAAATGCTCCCAGATTAAGTTTTGGAACAATGGTATTTACGAAGAAGAACTTGGTGACGTATCCTTTTTTCGAAACTTGAATTTTGAAGGTGTGTTCGAGTGGAAGTCGGAAGGTACATTTTCCTTTTTCGTTGGTTTCAACCTTCATAAACATATTCATTCCATCAAATACAGAAATGGTTGCACCTTCTAAAGTTGGAAGTTTTTCTTCGTTTATTTCGGCAGCTCCAACAAAACGTTTGATAGTACCTCTCATTTCTAGATAATAGTCCTTTGCCTTAGCAGAATCAATAATTACAGGAATTTTCCCTGATTGTGCAATTGAAGAATTTTGAAATGAAAACGAAAAAAGTGATAGTAAGGTTATCACTAAAAGGGTGAAATTCTTATTCATTTGAAATGGATTAATGTTTATACAAAATTAAAATGATTAGACAAATATAGAAATAAATATCTAATAATATATCAACATAGATATAAACAAAAAACGTTCCATATTTCTATGGAACGTTTTTAATATCTTTTAAGGTTCAATTAGTTAGTTCACCATTCCTTTAAAGTCGGCATTGTCGCGGAATTTAATGAATTCTGCATCATCTTTTGCCATTTGTTTGAATGAAGCATCCTTTTGTATAGCTGCTTTGAGGTTAGCATTAACTCCTTCAGCTTTTCCTTGACGAGCGCTTATTACTGCTTTTAAGTAAAGAGAACTTGCTGCATCTTTTTCAGGAGATGCGTCAATTGCGGACATTGCACCATCATTGCTACCATTTAAAAGTTTGGCTAAAGCTGCATTAAATGTATTGTTGCTTCCAAAATCGGAAACGGCAGCACCGTAATTACCATTTTGGATTTCAATAACACCCATGTTGTAAGTAGCTTCTGAACCAGCAGAAGTTGCTGATTTGTATAAATCCATTGCTGCTTTTCGGTCTCCTTTCCAACGAGCACAAATACCAAGGTTGTTTTTGATAATTGGATTGTTAGCTGAAAGAGCATCTGCTTTTTTGAATTCAGCTTCGGCATCAGCTAATTTGTTTTGCATAATATAGATGTATCCAACATTATTAGAAGTTCTCCAATCGCTAGCATATTTCGCTTCTGCTTTTTTATAAATACTTAGTTTAGTGTTTAGGTCTTGAGTAAGAGTGGCACCGTAAAGCATTTCTTCTATAGATAAACTATCTGGAGCAGCAGTAAGTGCAGCAGTTATTTGCGCATCAGTACGACTGTTTTCGTCAGCATTTAAAGTGATAACACTTCTACGTAATTTAGGAAGAATTTTATCAGCTAGTTCAGTCCAAGTTTTCGCTAAGTTTTTAATTTCTTTTTCACGGGTAGGTGCGTCAGAATACATAGTAAGCACGCGTAAGATTAATTCTTTGTCTTTAATTGAAGAGGCTTCCATTGCTTTTTTGAAACCATCCCAATCTTCGGCAGTAGTTACAGTATTGTAAAATTCTTTAGCTTCTCCAGCTTTCAAACTTAATTTCACCTTTTTGTCTTTAGATATGTTGGTCTTAGACAATTCCATTAATTTCTTAATAGTTTCTTTAGCACGGTCTTCGGCAAGATTAGCGTTTTTGTCTAATTCTCCATCAGGTGAAGCATAAGCAGAAACATTAATACCTTTGAATGCATAATTTTTTTGCAAACCGTTAGCTATAAATTCGCTAAACGCTTTCATATCTTGACTGCTCATCTCAGTAGAACGTACTTGAGATTGGCTAATTAAAAAATAAATACTACCAGTAATTGAGCGAGGAACTGTTTTTGTGAAATTATCTTTCGCCATGATAGGCTTTTCGTCATTTCTAACAAGTAGAGGGGTAACCACAGTGCCATCTGCAACCTTTTTTGCAGGTAAGTCTTTGGTTTTTGTTTTTACAGCACCTTGTGCTCTAAGCTCTAACGTTGCAACTTTCATTTCGGGCATGTAAGCAACTTTATCAGAAGTATAACTAAATGATCCACCTTTTTCGTTGGAAATCTTTTGACCTTTAGCTTCTGACTTATCACCAACTAAAACAACTGGTTTGAGTGCTTTTTCTCCACCATTGTATTTAATCACAGGAGTTACAGTTACAGTAGCCTTTTTAGGGAATATTTTAGCTGGATAAGTTCCAGTAATTTTTATTCCAAGACTATCACCATGCATTTCCATTGGATCAGGGGTGACTTTGTAAGTAATTTTGTCAGCATTTTTTACCAATTTGCCAAGCCCGTCACATGACGAAAAGCCAATTACTGTAACGACAGCTAAAGCTAAAGATTGTAATGATTTATTTTTCATTTTTATTTTTTGTTAGTTCTTTTAAGAGTTTTTATGTCTTTTTAAATTCTTAATAAGGTGCAAAAATAATTAAATTTTCAAACAATCGAAGGTTTTTTATTCAATAAATAGGTTTGTAAACACAATTGCAAATTAAATAATCAGGCGGTTATCCTAGTTATGCCTATATTATATGGTTTGTCTATAATACTTTTTATTTGCTCATAATCGTTCAAATTATGAGCAAAGTCAATTTTGTTTACATCAATGATCACAATCTTTAAATCGGGCACCTGCTTTATATAATCGAAATAAGCCGATTGGATTTTAATAAGGTATTCGTCTGATATTTTCTGTTCGTAAGTCCGCCCTCTTTTCTTAATATTCTCTTGCAACCTTTCAATGTTTTGGTATAAATACACAAACAAGTCGGGCTTAGGAAGAGAATCGTTGATAATGTGAAAAAGTTTTGAATAAAGGGCATATTCATCTTCATCCAAATTAGCTTTGGCAAATATGAGGGATTTCAAAAAGTAATAATCGGTAATGATTTTGGGCTTAAAAATGTCTTGTTTGCTCAATTCGTTTTTTAATTGATGATACCTTTCGGCAAGAAAGGAGAGTTCGAGCGGAAATGCATATTTGTCGGGTTGTTCGTAAAACTTGGGCAAAAAAGAATTGTCAGCGAATTGTTCCAATATCAGCCTTGCATTAAATTCATTTGAAAGACTTGTGGCAAGAGTGGTTTTCCCAGCTCCTATATTCCCTTCGATGGTGATGAAATTGTAATTTTCCATTTGGCTTAAATGACTTTATTTGGTAGGGAGCTTATTTGTTAACATATTGCAAAAGTTTAAAAGTGTGAATAAACGCGAATTACCTCCAATTCATCAAGACAAGAATTTAACATTTCAGTCACACTTTTATTGAAGATAGGATGCTTATAGTCTTTCGCTATTTCTTGCAAAGGGACTAAGACAAAGTTCCGTTCGTGTAGTAATGGATGCGGAATAATTAAATTGGAAGTATTGATGATGTCATTGTTATAGAATAATATATCTATGTCCATTGTGCGTTCTATCCATTTTTGTTCAGTTCGAACTCTACCCAAACTCTTTTCGATTTTAAGTAGTTCTTCAAGCAATTTTTCAGCAGGTAACACGGTTGTAATTTCTATGACCTGATTTAGGAAATCTGGTTGATGAACATTACCCCAAGCTTTGGTTAAAACCAGATGAGATTCCTTTCGAATGTTCCCTATATTGATTTTTATTGCCTCTTTCGCAATCGAAATGTTTTTGAACTTTTCGCCTTGATTTCCACCTAAAATTAGAAATGCTGTATTCATTTTTGACAAAGGTAAAAAAAACAATAGCGCTGCTCTATATTAATCATGAATGTGTAGTTTTTACATTTGACCAAGTGTGCTATTAATTAGATGTTAATTTTAATATCATAAAAGATAAGGCACTATTTTTAACTACCAATTTAAAAAATCAGTAATTTGTTTGTTCAGTACTTTAAGAGTGTTTTCGTCTTTAATTTTTCCATCCAAATCAAGCAGATTAGCAACTTGTGAAATAGGTTGTTTGTTTGGGTGAACATGAATGCCAAGATAATGTAGAATGGTGGTTAGGTGGTCCATTCCTCTGAGGTTTCCAGCTCTACCAGTTGAAATGCCAATCAGTACAGCCTTTTTATTTCGATTCTGGTCAGGTGGTAATGCATCTAAAAACACTTTCAGTATACCAGGAATACTTCCTTGATATTCAGGGACAATAAATACGAATTTCTTGGCTGGAATCATATATTCTGTCTCAATATCTTGGAATTTTTGCGACCTTTTGCCATACAATTCATTAAATGCAATATCAATAGGCAGAGATTCAAGAGAAAGGAGCTTAGGAACGACCCCTTGGTTTTTCATAAGTTCTTCATAACATTTAGCAATCTTTAAGGTATTACTGTTCGATCGGTTGGTTGCTGAAATAATCGTAATCATTGGATTTGTATGTGTTTAATATAAATTGTTCAAAAGTAGTGTTGAATTTTTAAGTGCAATAATGCACAAAAATTGTATTTTCGTGCGATTTTTAACGGCACAAAGTAAATCAATAATTATGAATATTACATATTACGGTCATTCTTGTTTTGGGATTGAAGTGAATGGAAGCCATTTATTATTCGATCCTTTTATCACAGGAAATGATTTGGCGAAACACATTGATGTGAATTCAGTGAAGGCAGACTATATCTTAATTTCACATGGGCATCACGACCATATAGATGACGCTTTATTAATCGCAAAACGTACGGGAGCTAAGGTCGTTAGTTCGTTCGAAATAATAAATTGGCTAGTAGGACAAGGAATTGCTAATTCTCATCCGATGAATGTTGGTGGCAGTTGGAAATTTGACTTTGGAAGTGTAAAGTGTGTGTCAGCTGTTCATTCAAGTTCTTTGCCCGATGGAAGTGCAGCAGGAAGTCCAATGGGATTTGTTATCGAATCGAGTGAAGGTAACTTTTATTTTGCTGGAGATACTGCCTTGACCTATGACATGAAGCTTATCGGTGATTATAATAAAATTGATTTCGCTTTACTTCCCATAGGAGATAACTTCACAATGGTTGTGGATAGTGCACTTATTGCAACGGAATTTATTAAATGCAAAAAAATAATAGGGATGCATTACGATACATTCGGATATATCAAAATAAACAAAACAGAATCTGTCAAGAAATTCGAAGAAGCGGGGGCAGAGTTGATCCTGTTCGAAATAGGAGAGACAAAATCAAGTAAAGAACTAATAACAAAGCAATAATATTATAAAAGATAAATGGGAAAAATAATTGCGATAGCAAATCAAAAGGGTGGAGTTGGGAAAACAACAACTGCAATTAATCTTGCAGCAAGTTTGGCGGTGTTGGAGTTTAAAACATTATTGATTGATGCAGATCCACAAGCAAATTCTACTTCAGGGGTCGGGTTTGATCCTAGAAATATCAAAACAGGTATTTATGAGTGTATAATAGATGGAGTAGATCCTAAGGATATTATTCTACAGACAGAAACACCAAACTTGTTTCTTTTACCTGCACACATTGATTTGGTTGGCGCTGAAATTGAAATGATTAATTTGCCAAATAGAGAAAAAATGATGAAATTAGCCTTGGATAAGATAAAGGACACTTATGATTTTATAATCATTGATTGTTCGCCATCGCTGGGATTGATCACCGTTAATGCTCTTGCTGCTGCGAACTCAGTGCTTGTTCCTGTTCAGTGCGAATATTTTGCTTTGGAAGGATTGGGTAAATTACTAAACACAATAAAGATAGTTCAAACACGCATGAATCCAGATCTTGAAATAGAAGGAATATTGTTGACCATGTATGACATGCGACTTAGATTGAGCAACCAGGTTGTGGATGAAGTAAAAACCCATTTTCAACAATTGGTATTCGACACCATCATTCAGCGCAATACAAAACTTGGAGAAGCCCCAAGTTTTGGTCAAAGCATAATAATGCATGATGCAAGCGGGAAAGCTGCAGTAAATTATCTAAATTTGGCTCGCGAAATTCTTCAAAAAAATAAACTTACAAGAATGGATGATTCGGAAAAGTTTATAAACGAGATAGAGTAGATGTCACATTTTTTGTCACTAGAAATATAATCACAAAGTAATTATTAAATAAAATGTCAGTTAAGAGAAACGCACTAGGAAGAGGTCTAAGCGCATTGTTAGAGGATGCCAACACAGATATTACCAGTAATAAATTGGAAGGGGAAGGCAAAGTGGTAGGAGCTGTTGCCAATATAGAAATTGAAAATATTGAAACTAACCCATTTCAACCGAGAACAAATTTTGAAGAAGATGCATTAAACGAATTAGCTGCATCCATAAAAGAACATGGAATCATTCAACCAATTACGGTTCGTAAGTTAGGATACGATAAGTATCAATTAATATCTGGAGAGAGACGTTTCCGGGCTTCACAGTTGGCTGGACTTAAAAGCGTTCCTGCATACATAAGAATAGCCAATGATCAAGCAATGCTTGAAATGGCCTTAGTTGAAAATATTCAGAGAGAAGAGCTTGATGCGATAGAAGTTGCAATTAGTTATAAAAGGTTGATTGATGAATGTAGTTTGACACAAGAACAGCTTTCGCAAAAAGTCAGTAAACAGCGCTCAACCATTACCAATTATTTACGTTTGTTGAAACTTCCTGTAGAAATTCAATTGGCAATTCGTAATGCCGATATCTCAATGGGGCATGCCCGTGCTTTAATTAATATTGATAATGAAGATAAGCAACTTGATATTTACAATCAAATAGTTTTAAATAATCTTTCTGTAAGAGAAGTTGAGGATTTAGCTAGAGGTGTGAAAGCGGAAACTAATAATGTTACTCGAAAAGTAAAAGAAAACACAACAACTCAAGCTTCTTTATCCGTTGAACAGGCAACCTTAGTAGAGGATTTACGAGCAGTTTTTAATACGAAGGTTCAGATTAAGAAAGAAGCGAATGGTAAGGGTAAAATAGTTATCCCATTCAAATCCGATAATGATTTAAAGCGCATTCTGGATTTGTTAGATGCATAAATCGATAAACAAACTACTATCAGAATGGTTTGTTCACTTTTATGTAATAACCTTTTTGTTTTTTGTTGTAGTATCATCCAAAGCGCAGCTCAATGATACATCAAAAGTTAGTTTGATTGGTTCAACAAAAAATCTGACTTCTCAATTTCATTCACCACGCAAAGCTACTTTGATGTCTACTTTTCTTCCTGGTTCTGGTCAGGTATATAATAAGAAGTACTGGAAAGTACCAATTATATATGTTGGATTTGGAGCTTTAGCATATTCAATTAATTTTAATCATACTAAATACAGAACGTTTCTCAATGCGTATAAGGACAGATTGGATGGAGTAACGGATGACAAATTCAAATTGTATACGAATGATAATCTTAATTCATTACAAACTTATTATCACCGTTATCGAGATTTATCTGTAATTGGAGCATTAGCATTATATTTATTGAATATTGTAGATGCCACTGTTGACGCTCATCTATTTGCATTTGACGTAAGTGAGGATTTGTCATTTAGATTCCGTCCAACATTGATAAATACCGCTTGTGTAAATCAATATAAAACAGGGTTTGCTTTAGAGATTAAGTTTTAATTTTGCGGCATAATTTTTAAATTTAGATTTTATTCTGAAATCAAGACAAGTAAGTAATTAATGAAAATCGCTATAATAGGATACGGTAAGATGGGAAAGGAAATTGAGAAAATCGCTATTTCTCGAGGTCATACTGTCTCTTTAATAGTTGATAAGGGAAACTCAAAACATTACACTCATGATTTGAACTTAGTTGATGTTGCTATAGAATTCACATCACCTCAATCGGTGATAGACAATATTAATAATTGTTTCGAGTTCAATGTTCCAATAGTTGTTGGGACAACTGGATGGATGGACAAGTTGGACGAGGTGAAAAAGAATTGTAGTCAAAAAGATAAAACATTGTTTTTTGCTTCAAATTTCAGCATAGGTGTTAACTTGTTTTATAAGTTAAATTCATTCTTGGCAAATTTAATGAATGTGCATCCCGAATACAATGTGGATATCGAGGAGATTCATCACATTCATAAGTTAGATGCTCCAAGTGGAACAGCAATATCATTGGCAAATCAGTTGATGAAAGAACTTGACACGAAATCGGAATGGGTAAATTCAGCTTCAGAAAAGCAAAACGAAATTAGTATTATTTCAAAAAGAGAAAATGAAGTGCCCGGAACACATACGGTATCATACAAATCATTAATTGATGAACTTACGATTACTCACAAAGCAAACAACAGAGAGGGATTTGCAATAGGTGCAGTAATAGCAGCCGAATGGGTAATCGGGAAAAAGGGTGTTTTCGGAATGGAGGATTTATTATCAAGTTCGAAAATTTAATCTAACTAAAATATAAAATTAATAATCTTAAACTTAACTTATGGATTCGTCTTATTTGTTCTTAATTATTTTTTCAATAAGTACAATCATTGGATTGTGGAAGTTGTTTCCGTTAGCAGGGGAAGCTAGTTGGAAGGCATTTGTTCCAATTTATAATTTTATTGTTTGGCTGAAAATAATTAAAAAACCTTGGTGGTGGATTTTCCTTATCATCACACCAGGTGTGAATTTCCTAATGTATGTTATTATGTGCTTATTGATGGCGAAAGCATTTAATAAAAGGAGTTTTTTTGAAAAAATGTTAGCTTCAGTTTTAGGATTTGTATACTTGTTTTACATAGGATTTCAGAAGGATACAAGATTTGTAGGACCTGAAGACAGAAGTAAACAAAGTTCTTCAATGGTTCGGGAATGGACAGAAGCGATTGTTTTTGCTGTTATTGCGGCTACAGTCATTCGGACATTTTTTTTCGAAGCATTTACAATTCCTACTTCCTCATTGGAAAAATCAATGATGGTTGGAGACTATTTGTTTGTGAGTAAAGTTAGTTATGGAGCTAAGATACCTAATACTCCTCTTTCATTCCCTTTTGCTCATCATACCTTACCTTTGACGTCAAGTACAAAATCTTATCTAGAGTGGTTTAAATTACCATATTTCCGTTTGCCAGGTTTTGGTTCAGTCAAGAATAATGATATTGTTGTGTTCAATTACCCCGATGGTGATACAGTAGCATTGAATGCTCAAGATCAAAGTTATTATCAATTGTGCAGAACCTATGGAAGGAATGTTGTTTGGACGAACAAGGAAATAAATCCAGAAACAGGAAAATCCTATTTTGGTGATATTGCTTCACGTCCAGCGGACAAGCGAGAGAATTATGTGAAGCGCTGTGTTGCAATAGCGGGAGACACACTGGTGATTAGAAATAAAGAATTGTTTATTAATGGAGAACTTTCGTATGTGGCTCCAACAATGCAATATACCTACAGAGTAACAACCGATGGAAGTGGGTTTAATCCCAAAACACTAGAGAAGTTTGATATAACGGATCCGATACAATCTCAACAAGATTCATCGGGAATGAGCTATATAGTTAATCTTCCGAATAACAAGGTTGATGAATTTAAAAGTTTAGAAAATATAAAATCATTTTCACCTATTATCGAGCCTCAAGGTAAGTATAGTTCTCACATTTTTCCCCATAGTCCAACTTACGCATGGAATAATGATAATTTCGGACCTTTATTTATTCCCCAAAAAGGTATTACGGTAACAATAGACACAAGTAATATTGTACTTTATAGTCGCATAATTATTAATTATGAGTTAAACTCTCTTGAAATAAAAGGGGATAAAATATTTATAAATGGAAAGGAAACAAAGTCTTATACATTTAAGCTTGATTATTATTTTATGATGGGCGATAACCGTCATAATTCAGCTGATTCAAGATACTGGGGATTTGTACCAGAAGATCATATTGTTGGCAAGCCTGTTTTTGTTTGGATGAGTATTAAAGAAGACAATAAAAATATCGTTGGTGAAAGAGGTGCACAATCTGGTTTTCTGAAAAAGCTGAAGACATCACTTTTTGAAGACCCCTCTCGTAGAGCTCGTTTCTTTTGCTTTGTTGGTAAGGATGGATTATCACATTCTTATCTAATTCACTTTATTATAATTGTTGCGAGTATAAGCGGCTACTTTTATTTCAGAAGAAAACGAGCAGAAAAAACAAAATAACATTTCATATTTGCTCTAAGATTGATTTGAATTTTAGGAGAACATTGGTTCACTTAAGTTCAACTCAATGCGTTTTCTCGTTTTATTGAGTATAAAATATTCCATTAAAATTAAATTTTGAGATATATTTACACTTATGAAAATTTTCGTCCCAATTTTATATTTATGTGTTGTTGGTGTACTAAATGCAGGAGCGATATCTGATACCGCTTCTACAAAAAAACAATATAATATTGAAAGAGCTGTATTTGCTCCAAAGATTGACGGTTTGCTAGATGATAAAACTTGGGAAAGGGTACCATTTATTGATGATTTTAAACAAAATTTCCCGTATTTCGGAAAACCTGTCTCTCAACGAACTGAAGTCAAGATAGTATACGACAATACTGCTTTGTACATAGCGGCCATGCTATATGATAATTCTCCAGATAGCATTGCTCGACAACTTGGGAATAGAGATGATGCATTAAATGCAGATGTATTCAGAATAGTATTTGATACGTATAATAAAGAACAAGATGCATTTGATTTTTCTGTTACAGCCTCTGGTGTTCAGTTGGATTCACGGTTTTCGGATATGCTGTACAATGCCGTGTGGGAAAGTGCGGTCAAAATAAGCGATAAAGGTTGGGCTGTGGAAATTAGAATTCCATATTCTGCTTTGAGGTTTCCAAAAATGGAACAACAGTTATGGGGAATGCAAATAACCAGAAACATTACAAGAAATGGAGAATATGATCAATGGAGTTTAACACCTCACGAAGAATCAAATGTTTTTAAATTCTGGGGATACTTAAAAGGAATGAATGGAATTCGGGAACCCATTCGGCTTTCGGTAACCCCTTACATAATTTCTTCCTTATCTCATTATCCAATCGATATTCAGGGTCAACGAAATTTTACATCACATCTTTCTGGTGGTCTTGATTTAAAGTATGGAATTAATGAAAGCTTTACAATTGATGCATCTCTTCTTCCGGATTTTTCTCAAGTACAAAGTGACAATGTGATAAAAAATTTATCTGCCTTTGAGCTGACTTATGATGAACAAAGACCATTTTTTGAAGAAGGAACTGATTTGTTTCAGAAAGGTAATTTGTTTTACTCCCGTAGAATAGGTGAGCAACCAATGGGGTATTATGATGTTTACTCCGACACAAGCAAAAATAAAGTTGTACTTACCAATCCTACACAGTCCAAATTGCTGAATGCGACAAAAATTACAGGAAGAACTCCTAGTGGATTAGGAATTGGTATTTTGAATGCAGTTGTTGGAAATACTTATGCTCGAATCACAGATAGTGTCGGAAATAAATCAAGAATATTAACAGAACCTTTTTCAAATTACAACATCATAGTTTTCGATCAACAACTTAGGAACAGTTCGGATGTTTATTTGATAAATACAAATGTTGACAGACGGAAAAATTATGGAGGAGCGAATGTAACTGGAGTTGGGGGTAGTTTAAATAATAAACACAGCAGTTATAACTTGGCTGGCGATTTCGCCATCAGCGATTTATTTAGGAATAACGATACCTTAATCAATATTGCCAAAGACTCTATTGGTTTTAAATATAATTTATCTTTTAGTAAAATAAGTGGAAAGTTTCAATATTCATTATATCGGAATTCTATGAATGAAACCTATAATAATAATACGTTTGGTATAACCCGTGAGACGAATTTTAATATTGATGGATTATATTTAAGTTACAATCAATTTAAGCCTTACAGCATTTTTTTAAATTCTTCAGAGAATATAGGAATTGAAGAAAGTGATAATTTTAAAACAAATAGAATAAATAGCGTTACTATTAATTTGTCGTACAATGCAACCTTAAAATCGTATCACAACTTTTATCTTGGGTGTACTCTGGAACCCTGGGAAAGGGTAGATTATTATGAGGCAAGGAGTGCAGGTAGAGTATTTATTCGAGCTCCGCATTATTATTTATTAGGCGGATTCAATACTGATTCGAGAAAAAAGATTAATATTTCGTTCTCTGGTTATTGTGGTACCACAAATTTGATTTCACCTACAATTGGTTATAATCGATTTTATGGTTTTGATATTACTCCTCGCTTGAGATTTAATGATAGAATTTCGTTTGAATTAACCTCAAACCTCTCTAAAGATAATGGTGATAGGGGATATGTGAAAACTGATGAATTTGGTACAATTGTTTTTGGAAAAAGATATCTAACCGATTGGACAAATAGTTTAATGATAAAATATCTCTTTAGAAATAATTTGTCAATTAGTCTAAGAGGTAGGCATTATTGGTCAAGAGGAGAATATAAGAGTTATTACGATTTAAGTGCAGATGGGTATTTGATAGATAATATCAGTTATAATCAAAAGCACGATTTCAACTTTAACGCTTTTAATATCGACATGTTGTTCCAATGGCAATTCGCACCAGGTAGTAATTTAAACCTTGTTTGGAAGAACTCAATTTACAATCAAAGTGACGAAATAATAAATGGCTACTCTCATAATTTTAGAAATACGATACAGTCAAAACAATTGAATACAATTTCTTTAAAAGTGTTGTATTATTTAGATTATCTTTACCTTGTTAAAAAGCAAAATAAATAGTCTTTTATTCTATGATTAAAGCGAGTAATATCTTCAAAAGTTACGGAGAGTTAAATGTATTAAAAGATGTTTCTCTATCCATCAATCGAGGAGAGATTATTTCAATCGTTGGCGCCTCTGGAGCAGGTAAGACAACCTTGTTGCATATTCTCGGCACCTTGGATAAATCAAACAAAGGTGTTTTAGAAATTAATAATACGATAGTTTCATCTTTAGCGGAAAAGAAATTAGCCGATTTTAGAAACAAAAACATTGGTTTTGTTTTTCAGTTTCATCATTTATTGCCTGAGTTTACAGCTCTTGAAAACACTTGTATTCCTGCTTTTATTGCAGGTGCAACAAAATTGGAAGCAGAAAAAAAAGCAAATGAGTTATTTGATTTTCTTGGATTGAAAGAAAGGGCAAACCATAAGCCCAGTGAGTTATCTGGAGGGGAACAGCAGCGTGCTGCAGTCGCTCGTGCATTGATTAATGGTCCATCCGTTGTTTTGGCAGACGAACCTTCAGGAAATTTAGATTCTGTTACCGCAAGAGACTTACACCAATTATTCTTCAATCTTAGGGAAACGTACAATCAAACGTTTGTAATCGTAACTCACAATGAAGAGCTGGCAAACATGGCGGATAGGAAATTAGTTATGAGGGATGGGAACTTTATTTAGTTTCAAAGTACTTTCTTATTTTAGCTAAGAATGATTCTGGCGCTGCACATGGCTTATTATTAGTCATATTGATAAATACAAGAGACGTACTTCCTTTATTTATTAATTCATTTTTTTGATTATAAATTTCGTAATCAAATGTGATTTTTGCGGTAGGAATTTCTTTAATTGTAGTTTTTATAACAAGCAAGTCGTCATACACAGCAGGTTTGATGTACTTTATATCACATAAATAGACAGGCAACATAATACCATTGTCTTCCATTTCCTTGTAACTGCTTCCTAATGTTCTCAATGCTTCTACTCGCCCTACTTCATAGTATTGTGCATAATTCCCATAGTAGACATAGCCCATTTTGTCGGTTTCTGCATAACGTACTCGCACTGTTGTTTCTGATGTATACATAATTCAAGAAATTGTTGGAAATATACAATAAATCTCGAACCAAAATTAATTTTAATAATTATATTTTTAAGAGAAAATTTTAACTTCGATTTTTAATTACGTACCATTGTGTTGATTTTTTGATGTTCAATTATTTGCGATTAATGGTTTAATGAGTAATTTGAGTCTAAGTGCTCCAAATGCCTTTTTTAAAAGGGGGTTTAAGGAATTCGATACAGAAATATTATTAATATCTTTTTGTGCACACCCAAAATTAAATTTTTCAAAAAGTCAATAGGAACTTGAAAATATTTTCAACTTTTTTTTTGAATATTTTGTTCCGACTTTGATAAAGTTGTATATATTTACAGCGAAATAGCCGAAAAGACAATAACTACAAGATATTAATATAAAATACACATTTTTTAGACATTTAGTACCGGATGGAGAAATCATTTACAAAAGTATGGGAGAGTTGCCTCTCAGTAATTAAAGACAACGTGAGTTCACAAAGTTATAAAACTTGGTTCGAGCCTATTAAACCAATTAAACTAACAAATAGTGTACTTACTCTTCAAGTTCCGAGTCAATTTTTTTATGAATGGTTAGAAGAACACTATATAGTTTTATTGAAGAAGACTATTAAAAAGGAGTTAGGGAATGAGGGAAGGTTGGAATACAGCATTATTATGGAGAACAATTATAATAATACTTCGAAACCATATACTGTTAAAATTCCCACTAACAATAAAAAGGAATTAAAAAACCCTTCGGTTTCTATGCCGATTGATTTAAATAATAATAGCATTCGTAATCCTTTCATTATTCCGGGATTAAAGAAGGTTAATGTAGATTCGCAACTTAATCCTAATTATTCGTTTGATAATTTTATTGAAGGAGACTGTAATCGTTTAGCAAGGGCTGCGGGGTTTGCAGTCGCTGAAAAACCAGGCGGAACTTCTTTTAACCCACTATTGATTTATGGCGGTGTTGGACTTGGAAAAACACATTTGTCTCACGCGATTGGTATTCAAATAAAAAGTGAATTCCCTAATAAGACAGTTCTTTATGTTTCATCCGAAAAATTTACTCAACAATACATTGATTCTGTTCGAAATAATAATCAGAATGATTTTATTCACTTTTATCAAATGATTGATGTTTTGATAATAGATGATGTTCAATATTTTGCGGGTAAGGAAAAAACACAAGATGTATTCTTTCATATTTTTAATCACCTACACCAATCTGGTAAACAAATTATATTAACTGCTGATAAACCTCCAGTTGAAATGCAAGGTTTTGAGCAGCGTTTACTTTCTCGTTTTAAATGGGGTTTAGCAGCAGATTTACAAACACCAAATTTGGAAACTAGGGTGGCAATTCTCCAGAAGAAGGTATATGCTGACGGTCTTGTTGATATTATATCATATGATGTAATCGAATATTTAGCGTATAGTATTTCTACCAATGTTCGCGAACTTGAAGGAGCTCTTATTTCATTGTTAGCTCAAGCTTCAATGAATAAAAAGGCAATTACGCTTGAGTTAGCGAAACAGATGATTGACAAATTTGTGAAAAACACAGCTAGAGAGGTGTCGATTGATTATATACAAAAAGTAGTTTGTGATTATTTTGAATTACCACTCGAATTATTGAAATCAAAAACACGGAAACGTGAAGTGGTTCAGGCTCGTCAAATAGCGATGTATTTTTCTAAATGTATGACAAAGTCTTCATTAGCAACTATTGGTTTACATTGTGGAGGTAAGGATCACGCGACTGTTCTTCATGCTTGTCGAACCGTAAACAATTTGATGGATACAGACAAACGATTCAAAACATACATTGACGATTTGAATAAAAAAATCACCATTCAATAATAAAACAAAAACAGGAATCAGGAAATCTGATTCCTGTTTTTGTTTTAAGCAATTAATCATTATCGAAATGACAAGAATATTAATGGTCTGTCTAGGGAATATTTGCAGATCTCCACTTGCTGAAGGTATTTTAAGATCAGAAGTTACAAGCGCCAATGTCTTCATCGACTCTGCAGGCACTTCTAATTATCATATAGGACAACATCCAGATAAACGGTCGGTAGAAAATGCACTCAAACATCATGTTGATATTTCGAAACTAAAAGCAAGACAATTTACGGTAAAGGACTTTGATGACTTCGATTACATTTTTGTTATGGATTCAAATAATTATAATGACGTAATTTCTTTGGCTAGAAATGAAATTGATCGACAAAAGGTTGAACTTATATTGAACCGAGTTTACCCAAATGCAAACATAGCTGTACCTGATCCTTATTATGGAAATGAAGACGCTTTTGAAAACGTGTTCTTCATTTTAGAGAAAGCCTGTGAAAGCATTTCGAATTCATTAATTGCTTTGAATAGCGAAAGTAAACTCAATAATTAATAATTCAAGATGAACGAAAGAGGTAAATTATATTTAATTCCTACCACATTAGGAGATACAAGTGAGGTTGGCGATGTATTACCTACAAGTGTGAACCAGATTATAAATACTATTGATGAGTATGTTGTAGAAAATGAAAAGTCTGCCCGTCATTTTTTAAAAAAGATGGGAATTAAAAAAAGTTTACAAGAGATAATATTACATCCCATTGATCAACATGTTAAATCTACTGAAATAGCTTCTTATTTAAACAACATTGACCAAGGAAAGAATATAGGTGTTTTGTCAGAAGCAGGATGCCCTGCTGTTGCTGACCCCGGTTCGGAGGTTGTAAAGATTGCTCACCGGAAGAATATTGAAGTAATTCCATTGGTTGGTCCATCATCAATTTTATTGGCATTAATGGCGAGTGGTTTTAATGGTCAAAACTTTACTTTTAATGGATACTTGCCCAAAGAACGCGGGGAACGAATTCTAAAATTGAAAGATATTGAGAGATTAGCTCATCGGAAAAATCAAACACAAATATTTATTGAAACACCTTATAGAAACTTACATTTATTAGAGGATATTCTATCAAGTTGTGAGCCTTCAACTCAGTTATGTATCGGTACTGATATTACTCTCTCAACTCAATTTATTAAAACAAAATCAATAAGCGAGTGGAAAAAAAAATTGCCGGACATTTACAAAAAGCCGACAATCTTTTTAATCAATTAAGTAATTCCTATATTTTTTTTTCAATCTGATAACGGTTTCGGTCATTTGAGTTTCTAGATATCATCTCCCCTAAGAATCCAGCTAAAAATAATTGTGTTCCGATAATCATAGCAGCCAGTGCAAGATAAAATAATGGCTTGTCGGTGACATCGCGTGTAGGAATAAGGTAGTGTGATTTATAAACTTTTTCGACTATCAAAATAAGAGAAACGAGACCTCCAAAAAAGAAGGAAAGTGTACCCCAGAGACCGAAAAAGTGCATTGGCCTTTTTCCAAATTTAGAGACAAATGTAATGGATAGTAAATCAAGAAAACCATTGATAAATCGTTCTAGTCCAAACTTTGTAACTCCATATTTTCGCTCTCTATGTGTCACTACTTTTTCTTCAATCTTTACAAATCCAGCCCACTTAGCGATTACAGGAATATAACGATGCATTTCCCCATAAACTTCAATATTCTTTACCACATCTTTTTTATAGGCTTTTAATCCACAATTAAAGTCGTGTAAATTGTTTATACCACTTGCTTTTCGCGTTGCCCAATTGAATAATTTGGTTGGTATGGTTTTACTGATAGGGTCGTAGCGTTTTTGTTTCCATCCAGAAACTAAGTCAAGTCCTTGCTCAGTAATCATTTTATATAAATCTGGAATTTCATCCGGGGAGTCTTGTAAATCGGCATCCATAGTAATTACAACATCACCTAGACAAGCTTCAAAGCCAACATTAAGTGCGGCCGATTTGCCGTAGTTACGTCTAAATTTGATTCCTCTTATATTACGATTGGATTCAGAAAGCGTCTCAATTACTTTCCAAGAAGAATCTTTTGAACCATCGTCAATAAGTATGATCTCATAGGAATAGGAATTTGTTGTCATCACTTTACTTATCCATTCGCAAAGTTCTGGCAAAGATTCCTCTTCATTAAATAATGGTATTACTACTGATATATTCATTAGCGGCAAAGATAAACAAATAACAAAATAATTATGTACAAATTTCTTAGCCCTCCTTATGCATAAAAAAAAAATTTACATCTTCTGAGCTTCTTTGATGGCTTAATCAGATTGTTTATTCTTAATGACTAAATTGTTTGGAACCTCCATGAAACTTGATTTCGACTCGAAATTCAATTTACTCAATCGGGAGACTGATAAGATTTACTTTTTGTGATGTCTTATTTCAAAACTATTTCATTGTCTTATCAAATAAAATATTTACTTTTGTGTCGGGGTAAGTCTTATACGACCAGCTCCCTTCAACCCTCCAGGTGCGGAAGCAAGCAAAGGTACTAGGTTGAGCGGTGCGATTTAAGTAGCTTACCCCTTCTTTTTTCTCTTTTCCAAATTTCTCCTTCTTTAATTCCCGATAAATGTTATTAAGACTTATTCACATTTCGTTTAAGTTCAATGGCAGTAGGAGGTAATTTTCTAACTTTGCGACCTAATTCAATTTTTAAATCAACCAATATATACAATATGAAATTTTTCATCGATACTGCCAATTTAGATCAAATAAAAGAAGCTCAAGACTTAGGTGTTTTGGACGGTGTGACTACCAACCCTTCATTAATGGCGAAAGAGGGTATAAAAGGGGCGGACAATATTTTGAAACACTATGTGGCAATTTGTAATATTGTTACTGGAGATGTTAGTGCTGAAGTTATTGCCACTGATTTCGAAGGAATGGTGCGTGAAGGTGAGGCTTTGGCTGCCTTACATAAACAAATTGTGGTGAAGGTACCTATGATAAAAGATGGTATAAAAGCAATTAAATATTTCACCGATAAAGGAATTCGTACCAACTGCACCCTAGTGTTTTCCGCTGGTCAAGCATTGTTGGCTGCAAAGGCAGGAGCAACTTACGTCTCACCTTTTATTGGAAGATTGGACGATGTTTCAACAGATGGACTTCGTTTAATCGAAGATATTCGAGTGATATATGATAACTACGGATACGAAACTAAAATTCTAGCTGCTTCAGTTCGTCACCCTATGCACATTGTTGATTGTGCGTTGATAGGTGCAGATGTTGCAACATGTCCATTAAGTGCGATACTCGCATTGCTAAAACATCCTCTTACGGATAATGGATTAGCTCAGTTCTTAGCAGATGCAAAAAAGTAAGAACATAGAAAGGACTTAAATTAATATTCAATTCGCTAATTTTGTTACTTAGGATTAATCCAGACAAACCCAACTTTGAGGAAATTGCTCAAGTGGTTGCATGTTTACGTGACGGAGGAGTTGTTATTTACCCAACGGATACTGTTTACGGAATCGGATGTGATATTAATAAACAACGAGCGGTAGAGCGTGTTTGCAAAATAAAAGGAATTGATCCAGAAAAAGCCAATTTCTCTTTTGTTTGTTCCGATTTGAGTCATCTTTCCGATTTCACGAAACCAATCAACACTGCCACTTATAAATTGATGAAGAAAGCCCTTCCTGGTCCTTTTACTTTTATTTTGGAAGCAAATAATAACGTACCCAAACTATTTAAAAGTAAAAAGAAAACGGTTGGGATAAGAATTCCAAATAATTTGATTTGTTTGGAAATTGTAAAACATCTTGGAAATCCCATCATGAGCACCTCTGTTCATGATGATGATGAAATAATTGAATACACCACCGATCCGGAATTGATTCACGAAAAGTATCAGGACATTGTTGACATTGTGATAGCTGGTGGTTACGGCAATAATGAAGCTTCTACCATTGTGGATTGCACCGAAGGTGATTATACCGTATTGCGTCAGGGACTAGGAATCATCGAAGAATTCCTTTAGGATTTATTATTTCCCTATTACCTTAAATTCAGTTCTTCGGTTCAACGCTCTATTACTATCTGAATCGTTTTTTACTTTTGGTCTAGTATCTCCATATCCCTTAAAGGAAAGACGTTTGGCATCGATTCCATTTAATATTAAATAATCGTAAACCGATTTAGCTCTGTTTTGCGACAACAACTGATTCGATTTTTTATCTCCTACATTGTCCGTATGTCCGCTTAGTTCAATTCGCATCGTTTTGTTTAGAATTAAAAACGAAACTAACTTATTCAACTCAGCTTTCGATTCTGGTTTCAAGTCGAACTTTGCAGTTTCAAAAAATATGTTCTTCAACTCTACCACATTCCCTGTATCTATTGGTTGCAAAGGAATATCCAATGTGTAAGGTTTACTATTGTCACTAAGTCCTTTCAACGAAAAGTTTTCGGAATAGAACAAATACCCAGGTTGAGACACATTTAATGCATAGTTTTTATCAATCGGAAGGGTCACTAAGAACTCTCCATTGCCGCTATTTGCATCCGAAATAATCATTGTTTTCGAAGTTTCTAAATCGATCAATTCGAAGTGAGCGCCTAATGGAACTTTAGTCTTGGCATCGAAAACCTTTCCTTTCACATAATTTATTTTGCTTGGCCTTGCTGCTTCATAAAGTTCGAATTGATACATATCAAGACCTCCTATACCTCCCGGTCTATTGCTTGCAAAGTAGGCAATGTCGCCATTCCCATTAATCAATAAACTATTATCATCTACAAATGTATTGATTGGATAACCAAGGTTTACAGGTGCTCCCCAGTTTCCTTTCTCATCTTTGCGCGACATATAGATATCTAAGCCTCCCATGCCAACATGTCCATTCGAGCTGAAATAAAGGGTTTTTCCATCAGGATGGATGAATACGGACTCTTCTTTTCCTGGGGTATTTATTTTATTGCCAATGTTTACAGGGATACCCCAACTCCCATCTTCCCGCAGCGTGGAGAAATAAATGTCGGCACCACCAAAGCCTCCCGCACGATTGCTAACAAAATAAAGTGTTTTGCCATCTGCCGAAAAAGAAGGTTGCGATTCAAAGTTTTTAGTATTGATATTGGGCCCCAAGTTGTATGGTTTTGACCAAGCATTACCAACTTTTTGCGAATAGAAAATATCACATGAGCCAAATCCTTTTCTTCCGCCTGTATAGCTTCCATCAGGGCTATCTTGACAAGCTACAAAAAACAACAGCTCACCATCGGCCGATAGGGCAGGAGCACCTTCGTTTCCCGATGTGTTGATTCCATTGCCGATTAATACAGAGGGTGACCACACTCCATTCACTTTTTTACTTACCAAGAAATCTTCTTGCAATGCAACTTGTTCGTTTCGGTTATTTCTAGTGTATATAAAGGTTTGGTCATCGGCTGTGATCGCAGGGAAATACTCATCAAGATTAGAATTTATTGCTTCACCCATATTCTTTGGATTGAAAGGTACTGGGTGTTTCATGGCTTCAATGGCGAAATTGCAATTATCTAAATTCCGCTCTGCAGTTTCTTTTGAATCGGGATTGATATTTGGCTTTTTCAAAAAGCGTTCGAAATCTTTTTTCGCATCTTCATATTTACCAATGCTTATTTCGAGCATCGCTATATTGTAAAAGTTGCTAAGGTTATATCCTGGGTTAATTGTTATTGCCTTTACATATTCATTAATTGCTTCTTGAGTTTGTTTTTTTGATTGATAAATTTCAGCAATCAGTAAATGAGGTTCGGCAAAGTTTGCATCCTTCTCAATTGCTCTCAGAGCTTCTTCTCTTGCTTTTTCGTCATTGTTAGATTGATAATATTTCATTGCCGATTCGAAAGCTGAAATTGCTTTTTTGTTAGTAGAAGTGTACACTCCCGGAGGCAATTGTGCTCTACAAACTAAATTGAGAAGTAGAATAGTGGTAATTACAATTAGTTTTTTCATTTGCGATAATCTTGTTTCAATAGTATTCCAAATTTTTATTACCAATTATTGTTCCTTTAAGGAATGTTCATGTATTTATGGGTTTGTAACGATACATTCCATTTCGGATTCGCCATCACATAATCTACTATTTGAGGCATCATTTCTTTGGCTTTACTCCATTCGGGTTGAAGAAACAGTTTGCAGTTGGATGAGACAGTTTCTGCATTTTTTTCGGCCCATTCAAAATCACTTTTGTTGTAAACAATCACTTTTAGTTCACTCGCGTTCCTCAAATTTTCAATTAATGGAGAGCTAGTCTTTTTAGGTGAAAGGCAAATCCAATCCCAATTTCCAGTCAAATGATAAGCTCCTGAAGTTTCAATAAAAGTTTGAATTCCTTGCAACTTCAACTGTTTTGTTAGGTATTCGAGGTTGTACATCGAAGGTTCACCTCCTGTTACTACTACCGCCTTGCCTGGAAAAGGAAATGCATGCTCTATAATTAAGTCGGTGCGAGTGAGCGGATGCAACGATGCATCCCAACTTTCTTTTACATCACACCAATGGCAACCAACATCACAACCGCCTAATCGAATAAAATAGGCCGCTTTGCCCGAATGGTATCCTTCACCTTGAATGGTGTAGAACTCTTCCATTAAAGGCAGTTCAGCACCTTGTTCTAATAATGTTTTTTGTGTTTCCTGAAGTTCCATTTATTCCAATAAATACATTTTAAATTCAAAAGGATTAAATGTTTCTTTCAAATCGGTGATTAAGTTTTTGCCTGATTTTAAATAAAAGGGGATAAAGTTATCGTGTCGTTCTTGCAAATTTCCAGCAGGAAAAAACTTCTCTTTTACTTTCTTTAGTTGGTTCAAATTTATTTCTTGTTTTTGCTTCTCAGCTTTTATCAATTTGCTTTCTATTAATTTAAAACTATTGATTGCCTTCTGCATTTCTGCTTCCACAGCGCCTTTTAGGGTAGTGTCTATTTTTGTTACTTTCGAAATGATGTCTTGATAAGTCACCATTATTTTATCTTCTTCCAATTTCAGGCTGATGTCGTCACTTGTAATTTTTGTTATGAATTCTTTTATCAGTTCGTCAATTTCTTTAAACAAATCTTTGGTTTCGAAACCAAGTTTGTAAAACTGATTCATTGGTTTTTCTTCCAACATCAAAGCGAAGTTGCGTGGAATTAAAACAGGGAAAAGTATGCGATGATGGTCGAACATGGACTTGTATTCGAGCCAATATGCAATCTCTCCTGGCCCTCCTACATAAGCCAAATTAGGCAATATCTTTTGTTGGTAGAGTGGGCGTAATACCACATTCGGGCTGTATTCCTCAGCACGAAGATTTAGATTTTCTTCTGTTGACGATTCTATCCGTGTACGATTATCATTACTCATTCGAAACACATTAATCTCGCGAGGATTTACCTGTGCGCTGAATCCCTCTTTTTTCAATGCTTCTATCGATTGGTTCACAAGACGGAAATTGGTTTGATGTTCAATATCGTCTTTAATGATGTGCAGAAATTCGTTTTTCAAATTCGCATCATCTGCATCTAAAACAATTAAGGGATAAGCCTCAAAAAGATGGTGTACCAATACACGAGTTGCATCAGCAAGGTTTTTCTGGCCTAGATATGAATTGGTGAAAAGTGCTATTAATTCCGTTGCATTGGGTGTGTCGCCAAGTATAAGTTTCAATTCGTCAAGCAAAGGTGCTAGCGATTCGGTTGATAAACGCCCAACACCACCTTTGGCCGAAGGAAGATTCCAAGTAATTTGTTTGTTGAAAATGTTAATACTACTTATTTCTTCAAAATCGTGGTCTTCGCTAGCCATCCAATAAACAGGCACAAACTCATACGCTGGATAAGTTTTCTTCAACTCCTCGGCAAGATTGATGGTGGTGATGATTTTATAAATGAAATAAAGCGGACCGGTGAATAGGCAAAGTTGGTGGCCGGTGCAAACGGTAAATGTTTTTTCACTCAACAGCAAATTGATGGTTGACGATTTATCTTGTATGCCCGATTGTAAGTATTGCTTGTGCAAAGCCTCTACCAATACCTTTCGATTGATGCCCTCTTTCGATTTATCTTCTATAGCCTGCTGAAACGAGGCGATATGAGGAGTATAGGTATAAAACTTGCGCAACGATTCATCCCCATTGATATAGTTGATGATCAATTTGGAGAATTGCTTGGTATCGGATAATGAAACGGTGGATTTAACGAAAGACATCGGTGGCAAAGGTAGTTATTAACTTCGCTCTTCCCAAACCATTGCGAGATTTACAATTGTGTTCACTGCTTTTTCCATGTCTTGTACCGAAACCCATTCGTGCTTCGAGTGAAATGCATGTTCGCCTGCAAAAATATTAGGGCAAGGCAAACCCATGTACGAAAAACGCGAACCATCGGTGCCACCTCGTATGCTCGACAGTACAGGTTCTACACCTGCTCTGCGCACAGCTTCCATGGCATTCTCCACTATTTCGGGATTGCGGTCCAACACTTGTCTCATGTTTCGATATTGATTTTTAACAATGAAATCGTAAGTAGAATGTGGATAGCCTTTGATGATGAGGTCGGCCAATTGTTTCAAAAAGTCTTCTTGTTTTTTTAAATCTTCTTCTTCAAAAGCACGAATGATAAACTGTATGCTGGCTTCTTCCACAGCACCCGTAATGCTTACTGGATGTACAAAGGGTTGTTTCTTTTCGGTGCTTTCAGGACTCATTTCGTCATCGGGCAAAGCTGCAACTATTTCTGAAGCTATTTTAATAGCACTCTCCATTTTGTTTTTTGCAAAACCAGGATGTGTGCTTACCCCATGAATATTGATGGTTACCCCATCAGCCGAAAAAGTTTCGTTTTCAATATGTCCTAGTTCTTCACCATCTATGGTATATCCATAATCAGCGCCAAGCTTTGCCAAATCAGCCTTGTCGGCTCCTCTTCCTATTTCTTCATCAGGCGTAAAAAGCACTTTTATAGTACCATGTTTGCGCTCAGGATGATTAATGAGTTGATGCATGGCATCCATTATTTCGGCTACACCAGCCTTGTTATCGGCTCCTAGCAGGGTGGTGCCATCAGTAGTGATGATGTCGTTGCCTATTTGTTTCAACAACGATGGATGGTTGGCTACTTTTATGATTTGTGTTGGGTCGTTGATTAGGGTGATGTCTTTTCCATCATAGTTGCTATGTATCTGCGGATTCACATTCTTGCCCGAACAATCGGGTGAAGTATCCATGTGGGAGCAGAAACAAATTACTGGAACTGTTTTTTGAGTATTGCTTTCCAAAGTGCCGTAAACATAACCGTTGTCGTCCATGTGAGCATCTTTTATTCCCATTTCCAAAAGTTCTTGCACCAATACTCTCGCTAAGTCCTTTTGTTTTTCAGTACTCGGACAAGTAGGCGATGAGGCATCACTTTGGGTATCTATTTTCACATATTTCAAAAATCGTTCGGTTACCGTATGGTTCATTGTGTTTTCGTTTATTTTAAATTCAAAAGAAATTTGCATTTGTAATTTCTTACTCTATTATTATTTTCCCAGTGCTCAACAGTTGGCTGCCATTCAACAGTTGATAATAGTACATTCCGTTGCTTAGCTTGCCTTTGTCGATGGATACTTGTGGCGTGTTGATGTTTTTTAGTTCGTTCACTCGGTTGCCCAATATATCGGTGATGATGAGGGTGCTATTATGTGGAGTGTAGCCTTGTATGCTCACCATAGCGTCAGATTGAAAAGGATTGGGTGCTACCGTGGTGGTTATTTTTGATGATGCTAGTTCGTCAATCCCTACAGGGGTATAACAGTACAAAAGCCGACCATTAAAGTCTCGGGGGGTGTACGGTGTGCCCGAAAATGGATATTTAATGCCACATCCTTCGAGGATAAATATTTTGCCATCAGTTGCAAGTGGGCTACCTGCACTAGTTCCAACAGTGTATTTCACATTGGCGGTGGTCGAATTATTGGTGGTTAAATAAAATGCATAAGTGGTCGAAGCAGGTATGGTTACCGGATTGGTAAGCAATACCGGTGTGGCTGTGCCAGCTGCATGAGCATGCAACGTATCGTAATGCGCCACTTGTATCCAACCTACCGAAGAGTTTTCGAAATTCACATAAGAGCCAGGACGATAAAAAATATCGAAGCCACAAGTGCCGGTGAGGTTTACATCGAAACCTCTAACCGTGATTCCCCCGTTGCTGTAAATATTCGATACATCAAACATGTTTCCTTTTTGGCTATTGCCACCCGTAAAGGTGGTTTGTAGGCTATCGCAGGCGGTGCTATCTACTAGGAATACTAAGGCATTGGCAGATTTGGCGAAAGCAACCGATGTGGCCAATAGATAGGCAAAGATGCTTAGACAAATTAGTTTTTTCATTGCTTCATAAATTTGAATATTCAAAAGTGTGATTAATAATTGAGATGGAGAAATATTTTGACAAAATTTTGTCGTATGGGAATGTAGAATTCATAATTCACAATTAAGAATTGAAGTGAGGGTGGTAGAAAAAAAGCCCTACCGGTTTAGGATAGGGCTTCGAATTTTCATTTATTACATAAAAACTACCAAGATTAAATGTAACACGACAAAGATAAAATAAAATTTAATTCGGTTTTGGGTTTTTAACAAATAATTTGAAAAGATTAAAGTTGCCACTCCCGACACTTCTGTACCTGTCCCGACACTTCGGGATTCGTATTTCGTAAAGTTCCCAACAACCAACAACTAACAACTAACAACCAACAACTAAATTATGGCAGGCAGTTCATCACTCTTCGTTTCCCTCCTTCCTGCTATCCGCTACAAGTCCGCCCAACGCACAGGCTCACCCGCTTCGGGCTTTTCGCTTCTATCAGGTGCATTTATTCAGCGCATCACTCTTCGTAATCTTCACGTATACACATAAAAAAAAGCCCCTCACATTTCTGCTTAGGGCTCTTAATTCTTCAATGTTTCTGTTTTATTATTGTTGCAAAAATGAAGGTTGTGCAACAATTGCTTATTGTTAGCTTCTATGCGGTCTTCCCGCAAAGTAAAATGGCTTCTGTTAGGCAACAGCTTTCTTCTTTGCTGTCGACTTTACTACACGCTTACTTGCACCTTTTTTATGACTATGTTTTGCTTTGTATGCACGGATGTATTCGCTAATACTAATTTCCTCTTCTTTGGTCAAAGGTCTGCTATTTATTACAAAATCAAGATGTATTTTTTTATCCCTTTTCATATTGCAAATATACAAAAAAGTACAGAAAAAAAATTATTGAACGTTTCAAATTATGGTATTTTTTCCAAAACAAGCCCCTCACATTTCTGTTCAGAGCTTCTTCCAGTTAACCCCGTCAGGGGTGTTATGTTTGTAGCCACGGGTTTTAACCCGTGGTAAATCAAATCCCCACCATCCTCCTAAACCCCTTTAGGGCGGCAAACAGCCCGTAGCTGTTTGAGCGAGTTCGTGCGTCAGCTGGTAGCCACGGGCTTTTTACCACAGTTCTTGTTATCAGATGTTTTTCTTTCGTGTCGCTGGTTTCAGGTCGTGTTAGTGTTTTGTTCCTTTGTTAATTGCTTCTACTCTGTCTAAATATTTTTCACTTAATAGGTAAATAACTTTAAATGAAAGAGGTTCCCAATCCCTAATTCTATTGAAGCCGTTATTGTCATACTTGCTAACATAATCAGTTAATAAAATTTTCTTTGTTGCAATGTCAAAAAACACAGAGTATGCGGAGGCACTTTTAGTTTCTTTATCAAAACATTCATAAATTATTACATATCCTATTCCTTCTTTTTCTGTTATTGAATAGCGATTTATAAATGATTGTAAAGTGTCTTTGCTAATTTTATGAATAAATGCAGAACTAATTCCATCATTTGTAATTTTTTTATTAAACTGAATTGTAGGATTAAAGTTGTAAATGATATAATCCTTTTCCAACCATTTCTGTAGTTTTTTTTCGGGTAAGTGCTCTGGAAAAAACTCTGCATCTAAATAGAGGATAAACTTCCTTATGTCTTGCCCCATTCTTTTCGCATCTGAAAGTTGAAAATCAGAAAAGTCATAACCATAGAAGATAATTTTATTACAATTATATACATCGCTTTCTTTAGTATATGTAGTTTGAGAATTCGCACTTAAATAAATGCAGATGTTTGTTATTAATATTAATGCTGTTTTTTTCATATGAATTTATTTCAAACTGTCAAGAAACAATATTGTGTTGCGTTAGTTTCTACCTTCCTGTCCTCTAATTGGTAGGGCTTTTAGGATTGCTGCCAAGTTTTCTTCGTTAAAGCATATTCCACAATCTTCGCAAAGAGCAACAACTTCAATTGCTTCATCAACTTCAATTTCTGCTTCACTGGTTGGGGTTTCCCTAACATACTGCTCAAATGATTTTACAATTGAAAAGTATTTCTGTCCAAATGGAATTATTTTTGAACACTTACCGCAAGTATTCAGTTCTACTTCTTCACTATTGTTTTTCATGTTTTTATTTATTTATTTTCTACAAGGGAATAATGATAATAATTGTTCTGTTTTTCTGTTTCTTAAAGTTTTTTCTTTAAACTTTTTATGAGTATGATACCTTAATCCTAATCCTTCTAATTTAGCCTTCAGAGTTATGCTTTCCTTGTTTATGTTTTTAATGACTTTATAAGCAATGAAATGATTACCATCTGGTGTTCTTATTTGACAATTGCCAATAACTTCTACTATACTAAATGAATATTTTCTATTGAAGCACCAAATTATAAAAATGCGTTCTATTTTTAAAGAGGCATCATAATCTGATTGTCCCTCACAACAGAAATAATCCCATTTATTTTTATACCATTCAGATTTTTTTTCTTGTATAATCTTTTCTGTTTTGTTAGATATATAACCATCAATCTTTATAACTAGAATTTGTGTTTTAGCTTTTTTATTTGGTTTTGTTTTTTCTTGTGATAACAAAATATTACGAATGGAAGGGGGTAATCCTTTGCTGTTTGTTTTAGCCGATTCAGATTGTTCATAATCCTCTAATGGAATTTTTGTAATATCAACTGAATTTTCAAATTCTTTTTTGAATAAATCTTTAATGTTTTTTCTATCAGATTTGTCTCTATTATTTAATGAAAGTTTCAATACTAATTCTCCTTTGTCATTCATTCCCGCGCCTGTGAAATTTGCAGAGCCAATAAACGATATGTCTTGGTTATTCGTTTCAAAGTTATAGTATTTCCAATGGAACCATTCATTTCTTGAAATATGTACCAATAGTCTTCCTTTAGAATGCTTTGCTAATTCTTGTAGTTTAATTAAAACTTCTTGTGAATTAAAGCAATTATAAAAGCCCGTAATTAATCTTCCCATACGTAGTCGTGTTTTGTTCTCGTTGAGAAATATATTGATTAGTTCAATGGCTTCATTTGAGATAAATGCAGTAGCTATGTCAAAACTTTTAGCTCTTTTCATTTGAAATTCAAGTTCGTCTTTTAAACTTACAAGT
>CAIWDF010000048.1 GCA_903911435.1 uncultured Bacteroidota bacterium | reverse complement strand
TAAGCTTGATCGAAATTCAAAGCAAACATTAGAGCAATTGAAATCACCAACGAGATGATAAACGGAACGGCTATCTTTTTCAAGAACCATTTTAGTTCTGTGTTCTTGTATTTAAAATATTGTCCAACAGCTATGAGCAAAGTAGTGATAAATGCAAACGGAAGTTGCCAATTGTTATAAAATGTAATCACATCTTTGGCAGGTGCCTTGTGCAAATCGAAGAGTTTGTTCCAAACTGGCATGGAAGTATAGAACATGATTTGAAACGAAGAAACCAACAAAACAATAGCTCCCACAAACATCCAAAACTCCCGCGACCAAATGCTTTCTTCTTCGGCATGTTTCGGGAAATGTTTCCAATTGATGATTAGGAGCACGATGCCAAGGGCAAGAAAGAAAAACAAATAAATCAATAATTGTCCCGACATACCCAAATCGGTAAATGCATGCACCGATGAATCGCCAAGTATACCACTTCGCGTAAGAAAAGTAGAATAAAGAATAAGCACAAAAGTGAGGATAGCCAAAAAGAATGCAGCCAACAACGACTGTGCATTGGTTTTATTAATCAATAAAAGATGAGCCGTGCCCACCAAGGTCAACCAAGGAACAAGCGATGCATTCTCCACAGGGTCCCAAGCCCAAAAGCCTCCAAAACTCAATGCTTCGTAAGCCCAAGCACCACCCATAAGTATACCAATACCAAGAACAGCGACACCAAAGAATGCCCACGGCAATGCTGGTTTTACCCATTCGTTATATCTCTTTTGCCAAAGACCTGCAATGGCATAAGCAAAAGGTACGACAGCGAGTGCAAACCCAAGAAATAGAGTAGGAGGGTGGATGGTCATCCAATAGTTCTGTAGCAAAGGATTCAATCCTCGTCCATCTAATTTGTCAAGGTAATGTGCATTTTGGAAAAGAGGAATGTTAGCAAAATCAGGATGATTGCGCAACAACACCGTGAATGGATTGCTACCAATGCGATGTTCGAACACAAAGATACCAAGAAGCATTGAACCTAAAAAGGCTTGAACCAACGCCACAATAGACATTACAGGTGCTTCAAAAGTTTTAGCACTTCGTTGCAATATCAATCCTATGAATACATGCCAAAATGTCCAAAGCAAGAAACTACCTTCTTGTCCTTCCCAAAAACAAGATAAGATATAACGCATTGGCATGGCTTTGCTGCTGTGGTGCCACACATATTCATATTCGAAATAATGCGAATACAGCATTACAAACAAAGTACCAACAATGCCAATTACCGATAATCCGTGAATACGAAATGAAATGCGAGCAATTCGTTTCCACGATGCAGTATCCTCGTTAATGCGTGCTGCAAAAAAATAACTTATACTCGACAATAAGGCAAACACAAAGGAAAGGATGACAAAAATGTTTCCTATTTTCCCTATCCCTACGTGCTCATTGAGGTATTCCATGTTTTAATTTCTAGTCGAAGGGGTTGATGTTGGCAAACGGCCAACCGTTAATTGGTTTTATTAGCTGTTTCCTGTGGTTTTCCATCATTGTATTTCGATGGACATTTCATCAATATATCCGAAGCTTGAAACTCTTCTCCCTTCATTTTACCAATGATAACAATTTGTTCCGAGCGTTCGAAATCTTGTGGTTTGTTTTTGTGCAATACCACTTTACATTCGGTGCCTTTGTTGTCCACCATGTAAAACTTAAATACATTAGCATCTACCAAAGGTTCGTACACCGATTCTTTGGCTTTATTCAATTTACCAACCACATGAAACTCATTGCTCGGTTCTTTGGCAGCTTCTTTAAAGTCGGCATAGGTGCTTGTATTGTTAAGGGTAGTGAATATGGCTCCAATAGCAATGGCGATAATCACAATTCCGATGATATGTACTTTTTTCATTTCTTTAATCTTACTTATTTACTTATTTGTTTTTTAATTCTTTTTCCAATCGGCTTATCTTTCTATCCAGCGAAATGAGGTAACCAACAATGCCAACAAAAATTATAGCAACCACAATTATAACCACATATATTTTTCCCGATTGATACAATCCATCGGCCATTTCTATAGTTTGTGTAGGTTGTGCCATGCCTGCGAAGCTAAAGAGTAGCAGGGCTATTAATGCCGTTGAAGTTTTAAGTTTATTAATCATTAAATAGAATTTTTCGTTTAAGTTTTTCTAATCGTACGCGTAATGTAAATATCCAAACGGTGAGCAATATCCAACCGGCAACAGCAGGATAAAATACCACACGCATGGTGCTATCCAAATCGTATTTGTTAAAGCCCGGATTGCCACCGTTGCCCGGATGTAGCGAATCGTTCATGCGAGGCAAGATGAGGAGAAACACAATCAACATCACAAAAGCAAAGATATTGTAAACAGCTGCTATGCGTGCTCGTTTTTGTTCTTCGTCTATGGAGCCACGCAACACGAAATACGCAAGGTAAATAAGCATGGTGATGGCAGCACCGTTCAATTTGGTATCGGCTACCCACCAAGCTCCCCAAGTATAACGTGCCCATAACGAACCTGTAATTAATCCAAGGAAACCTACCAACATACCGGTATGTGCTGCTTGCGAAGCCACAATGTCCGATTCGATATTCGATTGACTAAGGTGCTTGATACTGTGCCAAACTGATACAAACAAAATTGTCATCATCGAGAACCACATGGGCACATGAAAATATAAGTTACGTATGGTTTCGTGAAGTATCGGTTGAGCAGGAACAGGGAATAGAAATCCAGCAATGATGGTAAACAATAAAAGCACTATCGATAGTATTTTCCACCAATAAGTGGCCAATCCTTTCTTCTCCGAAGGGGACAGCTGCCTTTCGTTTTCTACAGGAAGTATTTTGTTTGAGTTCATTTTTTAGTTTATTCCTCTTTTCCTCTGGTTGAAGGAGGAAGGGAGGTGACTTTTAATCGCGCCAAAGGTAGCGAAATAATAAATAAGACAATGCAACAATAATGGTATTGATAAACACCAAAATGAGGAGAAAGTTTAAATCCCAATGTTCTAATCCATCGATGGCATTTTTCGATAATTTAATGAGCACCATCAAAAGCGGAATCATGATGGGGAAACTAAGAATGGCCATGAGGGTGAAATTATTACTTGTTTTAGAGGCAATGGCCGAAACCATTGTCAATAAAGACGAGAAACCACAACTACCCAAGAACAAGGTAAGCAAAAACAATGGAAAGTCTTGCACCAAACTACCTACAAACACACTATAAACCAACAAACACAATGCCGAAAGAATACTTAGCAATAGCGAATTGTAAATGATTTTCGATAAGATAACCGCTTCGGGACTAACGATGGTGTATAAATAAAGGAGTTTACCTCTGGTTTCACTTAGAAAACTTTTGGCAATGGCATTGATGGAAGCAAACAAAAGAATGATCCAAAACAAAGCATTCCAAGTAGAAGGGCTTACAATTTTTTTGAACGAAAGATAACTTACAAACACTGTAGATACCACGTAAAGCAATATTCCGCCCAACGAGTATTTGTTGCGCATTTCCAGCTTTATTTCTTTTGCTATCAGGTATTTTACTTCGTTTAGTAACAACTTGTTTAGTATTGTTTCATTACCATTTCGGGTCAAAGATAGGTAAGGTTAATAGATTAGCAAATTACTTACTCGTTTTCACCGAGAAGACAATTAGACAGGCAATAGGGGTGTTGCGTAAAGTATTTCTCACCACTCGCGACTGTGGAGATGGCTTGTATGCTGCTTATTGCAAAATTAATTTCTGGTTGATGGTGTTTTTATTTTCGTCAGTTACTTGCACAAAATAAATCCCTGTTTTCAGTTCTGCCCTATCTATTGTAATTTGTTTGCCCGAAACGTTTATTGTTTTTAGTTCTTCACCAAGTAGGTTGGTTATTTTTATTGATTCAATAGTAGTTAAGCTACTCGTAATGGTTATGGATGATGTGGCAGGATTTGGAAAAACAGATATGGTCTGGGCACTATTCTTTTCTTTCAAGCCTGTGGCTAAATCACATGTAGATAAGTAAGGATTTAATTCAATAGGCACACCTGGTGATAAGGTATTTCCATCAAATCCAGAATAACTATCAAGATAAAATACCGAACGAAAAACCTGTGTCGAGGTACTTGTTGCTCCTTGTGTAATTGGTCCTGTTGATGAAACAGGATTGATGTACTCCCAAACGGTATTGCTTAACGAATCTATTTCAAAAAAACGACCTGTTGTGGCTTCATCTATTAAAGTATTACCATTTGATAATCGCTGTGCGCCTCCCATACTTTGTGCATAAAAGTCAGAAGGAATAGGAGCCATATATGTCCAATCTAATGTGGTTGGAATATAGGGAAGTCCAGTTGAAATAGCGTAATTTCCAAATGAATCAACGGGAGGAGATATAATATCCACGGAGGAGGCATTGCCTCCTGGTCTTCCATTACCATTATTGAAAATCATAATTTTCCCTCCATCCTTATATCCTTGCGGAATCCAAGTGGGATTGTGTTGCAAAAATAATTTCCTGTCGGCTACCGTACCTCTGTTATAAGACTGTGGATTACCCCAACGGTATAAAAAATCTCCACCTTTTCCATATGTTCCGCCCGAATGGGAGGCAGCCTCGACTGTGGTTGTACTGTGGTCAATAATATAAATTTCACTTAAATTATGTGAACTGAACATTATTTGGTCTAATGCGGTATTGTAAGTAACTGCGTTAAGATGTATCCAATCAACAGAAGTAGCGTTATTAGTTCCATTGAAATTCATATTTAACAATTCGGGATGATTAGCGACTACGCCATAGTTGCTTTTCGTGTTATCAAAATCTTGTACTAAATGGTCCCACAAATTCCATTGCCAAACAATATTTGCTGAAGTAGTACCCAGTGGTTGAAGTTCAATTATTTTTGCACACCATAAACTTGTTCCAAGTAGAGCAGGATTTCTTCCTGCAGCAATTGCTTGAGCGGTAGAATTGTTTGTCCACACTACAACTAAAATATTTCCGTTAGGTAATGGATATATATCGTGATTTTGAGTTTTTGTTGTGTCGGAAATGACGTACGACCACAATACATTTCCGTTCCAATCTATTCTTTGAATTTTACCTCCTGCAGCACCATTGCTATTAAAAACAGAGTTAACAACTACTTCTGTTCTTAAAATACTTCCATCTGATAAGAGGTAAGCCGATAAACCAGCTGTTCTGTTACTAGCCCATTGATGAACTTTGTTGCCACATTTATCAATAAGATAAGTAGTATCGGAGCGAATAGGTGCAAAAAAAACATACCCGTTGTCTAAACTACCTGCGTTACGTTGAATTAATCCAACCGTAGGTGTTTGTGCAAACATCGATAGTGACAAATTTAGGAACAGGAAATAAATTATTTTTTTCATTTTATCACTTTTTTAACGAGTAAAGAACTTCCATTGCTTATGCGAACAAAGTAGATACCCTGTTCAAGCTGGCTTAAATCAACAGATGTATTTGCTGTATTAGCTAAGTTTAACCACTTCACAGTTTGGCCTATCCCATTTTGTATTTCGATGTTCACATTTGAATACGGTTTGTCAAACACAATATTTAATTTGTCGCTTGCCGGATTGGGATAAATTCTGAAGAAATTGTTTTCATTATTAATGTTGTTTACTCCAGTAGACGAAGAAATGGTTCGTACACATCTAACATTGTTGAACACAATAAGTGCGTCACCTTGCGGGCCAAAAAACTGAGGATAGTTGGCTGCTAATCCTGTTTTAGGATCACTTCTCATGGCACCAGCCCCATGGGTGTCTAATAATACACCATTCATTTTGCCATACGCTTTTCCGAAAGGAATATAAGCAGCTCCTACTGTAGGGTTAGGGCCGTCTTGTAAGGTGGTGGATGACCAAAAATAAGGAAAATGACCTGGGTTACCATCTGGATCGTTGATGGTTGAAGTTGAAAATAGGGGATCAATAGCTGGTGAGTTGGTGGCTGATGGACTTCTATCGTAATCTACGATGCTATTTAACTCTTTTATGTTAGGTAATCGCCAGTCGGTATAACCAGCAAGAGTAAGGTTTTCGGCATACGAAAGTGCATTTTGCCAATCTCTGGTGATACCATCATCTGCTTGTTGCCACATCAGTCCGGTTGCTGCATCTGAAATGGTGCTGTCATTATTGTTCGTGAAATTATTGTTACCATAAGCTGTGTTGCCACGAACCATTCTGAAATACATCGACCGAGGAACTGTGTTGCCACTGCCAGGTTGGTATTTTGGGTATCCTTTTATTCTACCGTCTACAAAATTCATCCCAAAGAGTGTACTATCTCCATTCATGGTTAAGCCTTTGTAGTGAGTTGACGACCAAGTTTGAGCATCTATTTGCCTTTCGCCTATTGAAGTATCTCCTATGGGTTGATCAAAATAAATGGTGTCGATAAATTTTTTTATTACGGTTAATCCTTGTACCCTTCCATTGTATAAGGCCAACGAAAAAAGCTCTTTTATGGTGGGCACTCTCCAGTCGGTATATCCTCCAAGTGTCATGGTGTCGGCTTTAAGTACCGCATTGCTATAGGTTATTTTTGTGCCCATGTTTTTTTGCCAGGTCAATCCTGTTATATTGTCGGTTATGGTCATATTGCCATTGTCGGTGTACGAGGGTTCGTTGCCTTGATAGGTAGCGTCTTGACCATAAAAAGCACTTCCCGAAGTGGGTGCTGATATGACGGCACTCGTATTGGTAAATGTATGTACTTTGGTATCGACAATTGGATAGGGTAGGGTTTGACCCATCAGTCGTGATGTCGCTATTAGTGATATTAAAACGATGGTGGTCCTGTGTATAAATGACTTCATATATATAATTAAAAATTTTAAGGTTTGATCTTAACAAATAAATAAGGTTTAATCTTTTAATACTGTTTTTTTTACCGAAAAGTCACTAAGATAGTAAGAAAACAGTTAGCATCACCCTCTACTTTGGAGAGTCGCTCGGGGAGAGTCGCCTAAGTTTCTTAGTGGTGAAAAAAATCTAAATTACTTCTCCTTTTTCAATGCATTCAATTGCGCTTGCAATTCTTCTAATTTCTTCCACACATCAGGCGAGTTGAGGGTTTTTAAGATTTCTATTTCTTTGCGAAGTTGTGCATTTTCTTTTTTTACTTCTTCTAGCTCTGTGCTCAATTGTTTTACACCCATCAACGAAACACCAGCAGGGTCGATGGTGGAGATGGAAAGACTATCGATGCCAACTTGAAACAAGCTATAAAAATCTTGAGCCATAGGTCCTATATGGTATTCGTCACCTTCGGTAGTTCCTTTATATCGCCAACGGGTAATGTCGAGTTGACGAATTTTAAAAAGGATGTCGCTACCGTTTAAAGGAGTAATGTCGGTTTTTTTATCCCTATCCGAAGCATTGGTCCAAACACCACCATTGGTGAGATATGCTCCATTTCCATTAGAAGCTGTAGAGCCAACTTGCACAGATCTTCCCGCAATAGCGTTGGTACCAAATCCCCATTTCAATACACTAGCATCACCAAAACGTTGGTAATTGTTTCCCCATGCAAGTGCATTAGCGCCAAATGCGGCTGAGTTTGTAAAATCGCCTCCTAAAGTGCTACTCGCAAAGTAACCTATATATGTATTATTATCGCCTGTTCTTAATTCACCTCCTGTTTCAGCACCATACATGGTATTTCCAAATCCAGTAGTAGTTCCTACACCTGCTATATAACCCATAGCAGTATTGCTCCCCCCTTCGGTATAATATCCTGCCATTGTTCCTACAAACGAATTACCATCGCTATTTACATTGGCATTACCAGCCAAATACCCCACAGATGTATTGAAAACACCGCTCACGTTGTTATAACCCGAACGTTCACCAAGGTAGACATTTTCGTAACCAGTGGTATTATAATAACCTGATTCAAGTCCTATAAAAATATTGCTAGCCGATGTTGTATTGCTCCTTCCGCTGTTTTTTCCAATGAATATATTTTTACTTCCAGAAGTATTGTTGTAACCGCTGCTTTGTCCCATAAACACGTTGTCATCACCACCTGTGTTTTTATAACCAGCATAGTTGCCATAAAACAAATTATTGTTTCCTGATGTATTACTATATCCACTCTTGTTTCCAAAAAATACATTTTCAAATCCCGAACTAATGTTTCTCCCACTGTTGTTCCCTACCAATACATTGTTGTAGCCTGTAGACATATAAAGCCCAGCATTGCTACCCAATGCCACATTGTTGTTGTTGAACGTAGAACCTGTGGTGGCACCACGCAAGGCATAATAACCAATAGCTACATTCGAATCACCTGTTTCGTTGTATAATAAGGTTCCATAACCAAGACCTGTATTCGATTTACCATATCCATTTTGATAAAGTGCCTGATATCCAACAGCGGTATTGTTGTTACCCGTAGTGTCGTTAAACAAAGCTCCTCTACCAATTCCAGTATTGAAACTACCTGAAATATTGTTGTATAGCGAATAAAATCCAAGTCCGGTATTGCTTCCCCCGGTAGTGTTCGAAATCAAGGATGCATATCCAATGGCTGTGTTGGCACTTCCAGAAATGTTATTTGCTAATGCTAAAGTTCCAAGAGCGGAATTAAAAAATCCGTTCACATTGGCTCGCATGGCTTGTGTACCCACAACTGTGTTAGCCGAACCTGTGGTGTTGCTATCAAGTGCTTGAGCACCAATAGCGGTATTAGATGTTCCCGATGTGTTCTTACGCATGGCTTGGTATCCCAATGCTGCATTGTAGTTACTAGTGGTGCTATTCAACATAGCATTCGACCCAACAGCAGTATTGTAATGACCTGTAGAAATACTATTCATTGCCAAAGCACCGAAACTAGTATTGTTATCGGCCGAAGTGATGAGTCCTATTCTTCCCGATTGATGGTTATTGGTTTTAAAAACCAATGCCACACTATCAGTTGTTCCCATAAAATTACTTCCTGCTGTGGTGCCTGTATTTCCTGTTGTGGTCCAATTAAGTGCATTGGCATTATCAGCAGATACTGATTCCCACGCACTATTGATGTAAACAAAACACATGGTTTTACTTGCAGGAATAGTAGTGGATGGCGAGGTAGAAGCAAAAGGAACAGATTGAGCATCGTTATTGGTAATCCATACGTATTGCCCTTCAATAGCCGTTGCTCCATAAGTTAAACTTCCATTGGCTGTGCTCGAACCATTATCGGTTATTTGAACTTGCGTCAGCGAATTAGCACCGGTATTGAATGCAGCAGTATTAGCTGCCACATTGGTAGTACTTGCTGCATACGCTCTGTTAGTGAGTACCGAACCTCCTGCCACATGCAAGAGTTGAGTAGGGGCAGCAGTGCCTATTCCTACATTGCCATTATAAAGTATGCGCATACGTTCGGTGAGTATGGCACTTGCATCAGGAGTATTCGAAAAAGAAAGGTCGGTAGGCAGATCGCCTGCACCACCTGCAGCACCTCTAATGGCTGTTATTTGAGCTTCGGCAGTTGTTTGGTAATTATCGCCAAAGTCAATTCTGTTGAGCACCGTACCCGATGTGCTTTGGCTAGCTGTTTGATGAAACATGGCCACAGCAGGGTTTCCAGCAGTAGTGTTTCGTATTTCCAAATCGGCACTGGTGAGTGCGGATGGAACACTGTTGATACCTACTTTCCCTAAAAACAATCCTGCCATATCGCCCGAAGCACCATACACACCAAAGGTTTTGTTTCCCGAATTATGATAACCAAGATAGCCAGCAGCCGTGGTATAGGCTGCATTGATAACCGTACCTCCCACACCGTAATAAGCAGTACCAACTCCTGCCGAAGTATGAGTTCCTAGGATAGCGTTGTAACTCCCATTAGAACTGGTTACATCCAACATATCGAGAATGGAGGCGGTAGCTGTGTTGATGCCTACATTTCCCAAGGAATTGATGCGCATACGTTCCGCACCATTTGTTTTTACAATCCAATCCGCAGCATTGGTTGACCCTATCCATTCGGTAGGTGTAGCGGGTAAAGTGCCCGTGAGAGCGTTTCCTGCAATGCTCCAATTGGTTCCTGATGGACTTAAATAACTCCAACTAGGAGTAGTGGTAATGCTGGTGTTATAATAAAATCCTTGAACTCCATCGGTTTGATAAATTACTAAACCTTGCGCAGCAACCGATAATGTAATAGCAGTTTTTTCGGCAGAGGTAACACGAGGGATGAGTAGGCCAAGTTTTGGTGAAGTACCTGCCGCATCAATGTCTAATAATGCAGCAGCATTAGGCGTAGCTCCCGATATGTTGATACCAACATTCTGAGCTTTCAACTCTATTGTAAGTTGTATAAAAATAAAATATAGTAGTAGTCTACATTTCATTCCACAAATATAATACGTTTTTTTGAATCAAAAAATGATTCGACTAAACTTGTAACTATTTCTTTTTGAAAGATTGAAACAGAAAAATGAACTTTATATTTAATTCAGGATTTTTTTGGTGAACATTTTATCACCACTATTTATCTTCAGAAGATAGATTCCTTTACTTAAATAATTAGTCGGTAAAGTGATTTTTTCGTAGGTCGAACTGCTCGAAATGGTTTCGGAATAAACGGTTTTTCCGGTGATGTCAACTAATTCGAAAATCAAACGAGCATTTGCGGTACACTTATAGTTTACTTCCAATCCATTTTCGGGCGATGAATACGTACTTAATACATCAAAATAGAACGCATTGTTTTTTTGAACCGCTTGCATAGCACTGTATTTAAACGTTCCATTAAAGTCAGTTTGTTTAAGTCGATAGTAAGAAGTACCCGGCAATGGCGAAGCATCATTGGTAGTATAATTCATCACTTGATTGCTATTTCCGGCACCATCTACTTTGGCTAACTCTTCAAAAGCAATTGCATCGCTACTTCGCTCGATGGTAAAAAAATCGTTATTGCTTTCACTTGTTGTGGTCCATTTTAAATCTACTTTATCATGTACATTGTATTGTGCCGAAAAGCTAACTAATTCTATCGGCAATGGATTTGAACCTAATGTGGTGGAGCCTAATGTAAAAGGACTAAACGAAGTGACTAAACCATTCGAAATGACAGTTCCCATGGTGGTATTTCCAGTAGTTCCTCCATTGCCTTGATCTCTCCACATACTTCCATCCCAGCGAGCTACCGTTAAGGTGGATAAGGTATCAACCCCGCAACTATAGGTGTTCCAACTCAAACTTACCGCAGCCGATTGTGTCCCGGTGCGATTCAATATCCAATATTCGCAATAACTCAAATGGTCGATGCTTGCATCTTTTAATGTTAAATCGTACGAAGAATTGGCACTTGTATAAAAATACTCAGCATTAAATGTTTCACTTCCGGTAAGAGATGAGATGGCAATTGGTCGGTATTCAGCCACCTTACCAACCGGGAAGGTAAAGTTAGTACTGCCTGTTTTCACCACAGGGCCCGAAACAAAACTTAGATTGTTGGCTCCTAGTGCCGAAGAGGCTGTACCCATGTTCAACAGAAATGTACTTGTATATACAATTCCATTGGTGAATGTTCCAATTCCATTCACGTTTGTTATTCCATTTAAGGTTTTAGCTCCACCACCCGAAAAAGTAATGTTCGAGTACGTTAACTGGCTTTCTACGTTTTGTGCTAAGGTTCCAGCATATTCTACCGTTGAACCCGAGTTGAAATTATACACATTGCCCGTAGCGCTAAAACTTGACCAAGCATTCGAACTAAGATCAGCGGCTGTGAGTATTAATTTACCTCCCGATTCAATCGTCAACGTTGAATTGGCTGTACCCGAAGCAGAAGCAGTAACGTAGGCGCATTTTATTATTCCTCCATTTTTGATGATAATCGAGCAAGTACGCACCGTATTGTTAGTGGTTGCGTATAATGTTCCATCAATTTCAATGTTTCCAAACACCGTAATAGAACCTCCGCTTTCATTTAGATCAGTTCCCAATACTCCGTCAATAGCTATGTTGTTCGATATAGCCCCTGTGGTGATTCCTTTCAATGTTTTTCCTGCGCTAACAATCACATCAAAATACGAATTGGAAGCATTGTTGTATAAAACTGTTCCTGAAGATGAACTCCAAAACAAAAAGATATTCATGTTGATGGTCAAGGTAGAGTTTAATGTTGGATTGATGGAAGTTGCTTTTTGGATACGTGCAGCATAAAAAGAACCAGTTCCTGAAATGGTACAAGTTATTCCACCGGCTATACGAAAACTAATGTCATCACCTGTGCTCACTCCTATGTTACCATCACAAGTGATATTTCCATAAATTTGCAAATATTTGTTTGCTACTCCAAAAGCACCAACCCAAACAGTGCCACCTGTGTGTACAACTATGTTTTTACAACTATAGGGTCCTGAACTATTCACCACAATGACATGTGTATTCATGATTTCTACATTAGCAGTTCCTAAATTCGGATAATCACCAGAAACGCATGCCACCCAAGCCACACCATTCCATTTAGCCCAACTTGTATTGATACTCCAGTTGCCAGATGCAATAGATTGGTAATCACCCGTTACGTATGTCACTACCGTTAGTGTAGCAGCCGAAGAAGTAGCCGAAGGTGAGCAAGTACCCGTGATAACACATTGATATTGCCAACCCGACATAGCAAGTGTTAAATTGCTAACTGTTAAAGAAGTTGTAGTGGAACCTGCATAAACAGCATTATCGGTGAGTGAAACCCATCCACTTCCTTGATTTTCTTGCCATTGATAGGTCAAACCACCTCCTGTAGCAATCACATTAAAACTTGTGCTCATTCCTACCGAACCCGTTGAATTAGCAGGAGGAGTAGTAACTATTGGCGCTGTATTGATGGTTACAGAAACACTAGCGCTAGCGGCAGACCAACACATCGAAGTATTATCTTGAGCTCTCACATAATAGGTACCTGTACTGCTTATTGGATAGGTAGCAGATGTTGGGCTCGAAGAGCTGGTTCCACTTGCTGTAGTTCCTTGCCAATACCATGTTTGGCCCGACAGCGGGGTTAAGGTATTTAATGAATTTGCATTGCAAGTTGGATTAGCTCCTGTAGTTGTGGGTGTAGTAGGTGTTGCAGGCGATGCAGTCACGGTTAAACTTGAAGAAGAAGAGGTGGTATTGCCACATGAATTTGTAATGTAACAACGATAAGCGTATGTACTCATGCCAAGCGTTACACCGCTTAAGGCAAGTGTAGATGTGTTTGATCCACCATAGATACCTCCATCATTAATGTTCACAAATCCGCTTCCTATATCTTCTTGCCATTTGTAAATTAAACTGTTTCCTGTAACAGTGGTAGTAAAATTAGCAGTAGCGCCTTCGCACACACTTGTATTCGATGGAGGGACAGTCACCACAGGAGCAACACATGCGATAGAAGGAGTAAAATTAATATTATCCCAACCTAAATTATCCGAACTGGCTCCTCCAGAATGAAGAAAACGAATATAGATATAATCTCCGCTAGGTATAGCACATGGAATGGTGAATGAATAATTTGTTCCAGTTAAAGTTGAAGAAGCATCATTAAATGAACTTATAGACGTAAGAATTCCTGATGTAGGAATGGCAACACTTGCATTATTCGTCCACGAAACGGTGACGGTAGGACTTGCTGTTCCAGATTTAAAAAGAAAAGCATCGTAAGAAAGTACAAAAGAGGTGATGGTTGCACCCGTATTGTTTTGCAATTGCCAAGTTGCATTTCCGTTAGAAGCGGTACCTGAACCTAAAAACGATAAATTTCCATTTCCATACCATCCGCCTGACGTTCCGGTTGTTTGACTGGTTAAGTTAAATGAGCCACCTCTTGTACCAGTGCCTGTACATGTCCAATTAGCTGGAGCTGCAACACCCAAACTGGCAGTTAATAAATCAGAATAAGTAATAGCACTTGTAATGCTCACCTGTGAATAGGTCTCAGGAGCGAATAATAAGAGAAAAAGAAATAAAAATAAACAAGGTATGTTTTTTAATTTCATGCTTTGATATAACACAGTGGTTTAGGTTTAAACCTTGTCAAAGTCAAGGTTTCCTATAGGGTATTCACTGCTAACTAAATAAAACTAATAAAAACGATTAATTGCTTGGCAAAAATAAACAAAATAAGTTTTTAAGTAATTATGAGATTATTAACCAAATATTAAGTTTATGAACAAAAATCGATACAACATTAATTTACAATCTTCTTCGAAATGGTTTTCTCTCCATTCGAGAAATTGAGAAGGTAGATTCCTTTTGGGTAGAGATTGGTAGGAATCACCAGTTTATTTGAGGAAGAATGGGATGTTGGGTGAATTGAAAAAACTTTTTGCCCCATTAAATCGTATAAATCAAACACTACATCATCCTTCGCAGAGCAAGTATAGGTTACCTCCAATCCACTTTCTGATGAAGCTGAAAAGGTGTTCAGGATAGCAAATTGGGAATCAGAATTTAAATCAATAGCTACAATCGAACTGTATTTGTATTGTCCGTTATAGTCAGTTTGTTTCAATCGATAATAGTTGGTGCCTTCAAAAGGCGATAAATCTTGAGTTGAATAATTTAATTCATGACTACTCGTACCTGCACCTTTTACCTTAGTAAGCTCGATAAATTCAAGTGCATCCTTACTTTTCTCTACCGTAAAGTAGTCGTTATTGGTTTCGGTTTTTGTTTTCCAATTCAAATTTATGTAAGTTTGACGATTGGTTGCCGAAAAGTTTAATAATTCGATAGGTAATGGATTAGTAGTAGGAGAGATGGAGCCTAATGTAAATGGACTGAAAGAAGTAACTAATCCATTAGAAATAACGGTTCCTGACACTGAGGTTCCTGTGGTTCCTCCATTACCTTGGTCTCTCCACGTACTTCCATCCCAGCGAGCTACGGTTAAGTCAGGCAACTGATCGACACCACAACTATAGGTGTCCCAACTAAGTTTTACGTATGCATTGGCTGTTCCCGCACGATTTAGTATCCAATATTCGCATCTTCCTAGGTGGTCGATGGTGGCATCGCGCAAACTACTATCATAAATTGGCGAAGGATTCACGTGAAAGTACTCGGCCGTAAATACATCACTGCCCGAAAGGGCTGAATCGGCAATCGGTCGATATTCGGCATCTTTACCAACAGGAAACACAAACGCAGTACTTCCTACTTTGGCCAAAGGGCCATTCACAAAACTTGTATTACTAGCACCTGTTACTGAAGAAGCAGCATTCAAAGTTAAGAGGTTGGTGGAGGTGTTTATTAAACCAGCTTGAAGTGTCAATAATCCGTTCACGTTTTCTGGAGTCTGCAATGCCACCCCTCCCGAAGTGTTGTTGATGGTAAGTTTGTTGAAAGAAGTTGTTGTACTTCCTGTCATATGCTGAAGGGTATTGCCAATGAAAGTAATGTTGTTCGAATTTATTAATGTTCCGTTGTTATTCCAATCTTTTGTAAGTGAAATATTCCAAAGCATGGTGTTTTTTAAGTTTGCCCCCGAACTAATGGTGATATTTCCATCCACCACCATGTTCGAATTAAGTTCAAGGTTGGTGGATAAGCTTGCCGAATTATCGATGAGAATAGATGGCAAATGCGAACTACTATACACCCAGAAACCAAGTGAAGTAATATTACTAGATAAAGCATCGCCAAATTGAAGTGTGCCACCAATAAAGTTGATATTAGCACTATTGTATACTTCCACCGCAGCTGAAGGGGAGCTCACCTGATTTCGAATAACAATTGTTCCACCCGACATAAAGAAATTGTCGGTATTGTTATCAAATTCTAAAGCACTTCTATTGAGGTCGTCAGAACCAACAGTCATCACATTTACCAAGCCACCACTTTGAGTATAGGTAGTGCTTTGTGCAGCACCTGAACTATTGTTAGCTTGAATTCTACCCGCAACATTCACCGTTCCTCCGTCTATTATCATTACAGATGAGTTAAGAAGAAAGATACTGTTATTGATATTTGTACCTAAATTGAATGTCCCAGCAGATACCCTTAATAAACCTGAATTATTGAGATTGTAGTTTTTAGCCGTTATGGTTACATTCGGGTTGTTAATCCATATTCCTGCAGTGCTTGGAATAGTTGGAGTAGTGATATTAAAAAGACTATTCGTATAGGTGTATGTTCCCGAAAAGCGGATGGTTCCATTTTGCAAAGCACTGGTTCCTCCGCTATTGATAAGCAACAACGAAGGGTTATAACTCGAAAAATTGGTAGAACTAATATCTAATAGATTTCCGTTCGATGTACCCATATTTAAGCCAATACAATAAAAATTGGTTACGGCCCCTATACCCGTAATATTTTGGTTCCCGTTTTTATTAAAGATGACATATACGCCATACACAACGCCATCGTACATCTGAAATGTTCCATTGTTAGTAATATTTCCATTGATTGTAAAATTCACTGAAGAGGTGGTATTGGCTTGCAAGGTTCCTCCACTATTAATGGTTAAATCGGGTGATGAGGAATGCATATCTACAGTTACGGTATGTCCATTCAAAATAGTTACCCCTGAAGCAGAACTAGAAGGAGGAGAGCAAGCAGCCGACCAAGGGCCTCCACTTGTTGGAGATACTTCCCAAATGGCAGGATTGCTCCAATTACCTGACGAAACCGTTTCATAAAAATAAGTATTAGTTGGGCAGCAATTGAGTGAGAAATTATCAATTCCTAGCGCCTGACCATTGGTGCTACCTCCTGTGCCAGCTATTTGCCATCTAAGGTAAAAGTTGGCACCATTTGCTATAGATAGACCAGTGAGTGAAAAATTCTTGTTAATAGCCGAAGGTGGATTGTATACGGTTGTATTAGCCGCATCAGCTGCATAAGCTTGATCACCAGAGGTATTAGTCGAGACCCAAGTTATACCATCAACACTTGTATAAAAGTTAACCGTGAAAGCACGAATTCCACTTCTATACTTTTCGATGTCATAAATGATACTCATATCGCTGATAGTGATTCCAGTATTATTCAACAATTGAACCATTAAACATCTAGGACTTGTGTACAATCCAGAATTAAGAAACCCTACCGCTCTATCGGTAGAAGTAGCCGTAACGCCATTCGCAAAATTATAACAATTCCCGGCTGAAGTACCGTTTAGTATTCCTGTCCCCGAAGTTCCTCCCGCTAAAATAGTGTTTGATACACCAGCAGAGTAAAGAGAGGCTGTAATGACTCCTAGTCCTACCTTCCAACCACTCGGAAGAACCGCGGCAGCAGTGGAACCAAGTCCATCAAAGTTTTCGGAATAAGTAGCTGAGATACTATTAATACTTATTTGAGCCTCAGTGATGACAATGAGGTGAAGAAAAACTAGGAGTGAAAAGAAGTGTTTTCTAAACGTGTTCATTAAGGTTTATTATTCAAATGTCAGTGGTTTCGGAAAACCACCAAAACTTGTTTTCCTATAGGATGTTCACTGAAGTTTTTACCATATCCATGAACATGGTAATTTACAAATGCAAAAGTAGGCAAAATGGTTGCATCAGCCTCCAAAATTATTAACCATAATGAGATAATAATACTAATTTAATGTTGGAAGGAGAGTAATGTGAAATAAATTGACAGCACAAATAAGTTAATAAGTCTCAAATTTAAAGGAAGAATCTTTTAATTGATGGTATTAAGAAAATCTACCTAAATTCTTTCTGATCTTTCCGTTCAATTCAGGAGTGGCTTCAGATTTAAGAATTAAAAAAATAAATATTCCTCCAACAATTGAACTTCTTATCGCTATGTCCAAATAAAGATTGTTCAAAAATGGAATAAAAAAACTAGGTAGGAAAGCAGCCGCAGCGATTAATACTATTTTTATAGAATTAAAATTGTAAGGCTGCATTTTGAATTTTAATATTAGAAACATAAACCTAAATGTATTGCTCAGTAATACTGTTAATGCAGTGGCAATTGCTGAGCCGGTAATTCCAAATAAAGGAATGAAGATATAGTTAGCGAGAATTACAAATCCAACAATAGCGATAACAAAATAAGCATCGTATCGATAATATGCGGAGTTGGCAATAATCACCTGATTGATGCCTGTTGCCATTTCAACTAAATATCCTGCACTTAAAATCAAAATAACATATTTACCTGAAGCATAGGCAGGGGGTAGCAATAACATGATGTTATCTATATTAGCCCAGATGCCAATGAAGAGCAACACACCAATCGCAAGTTGTGTATTGCAACTTTGGATGTATAGTTTATGAATTTCATTGATTTTATTTTGTTTAAAGTTTTCAGCAACTATGCTTGATGTGATGCGGTAAATAGACCGTGCAGGTATTAACATTAAACTTCCGAAATTAAATACAATGCCATAAACCCCGGTCTTAGCTTCACCTAGAAATTTATTCACCATAATAGCATCAATGTTTAGAATAATCACACCAGCACCACCTGCTAGAATAGAATAAAGGCTTAGTTTAATCATTTCTTTTCTCAACTCTTTACTCACAAATCCACGAACAGGTTTGATATGCCATTCCTTTTGTTTGACGATGTAATAAAGAAGCATCAATGTTGGTAAACAAGTAAAAGAAACAAAAAGCAAAACAAATACTGAAAATGAAATGATATCAAAAAAGAACAATATCAATACACCGATTAATAATATTCGTTGAAGAAGTTCTCTAGTAAATGCCCCTGCGACAGAGCTATAGGTGGCTCGGAGGTAACTATCGAAGATGTTGAAGTAAACAGTGAATAGAGTAAGAGGCATTAGGTAAATAAGATAATCAACGAACAATGCTGATTTTTCGATATTGGTTTCGATTAAATTAGACTTGATGAAAAGATAAACTATCCAACAAAGCAGGAATCCGATGGCGGAGACGAGGATGGCATAAAATAAAAATCCGTGATGACCTTTTTCTTTGTTCCTAAAATATGGGAAAAGACGAATGGTAACAGCAGTGAAACCGAGATTGGCAAATTGAGAAAATAGAGCAGAATAGGAGATTAATAATTTGGTTACCCCATTCTGAGCAGGAGTGAGCAAATGAGCCGACCACAATACGATTAAAAATCCTAATCCAGCACCAAGGTAGGAAAAGATAACGTTTTTAGTGGCTTGTTTTTCTATTATTCCCAAGTGCCTGCTGTTAAAGGTGTGCCTACTTTTAAATCAATTTTGGCTTTTTTTCCGGCAACATCATCCCAGAACTTTGGAGCTAATCCTAAAGCAGGGCGAATGATTCTTAAATTTTCAGAAGAGAAGATATCCCCTTTTTTAATGTCTTTCGAAACGTAAATGGAGCGTTTATATAACAGTGATTTTTCTTCGGCTTTTTGTATTCCGTAGAATACATGCCCCATTGCGAGAAATGCTCTTTCAGTTTCTACAACTAATGATTTTAGTTCTTCAGGCTCTAATGAAAATGCGCTGTCGACACCGCCATCAGCTCTTCTAAGTGTAAAGTGCTTTTCAATAACTCTGGCACCTAACGCCACAGCAGCAACAGAAACGCCTGTACCCATGGTATGGTCGGACAAGCCAATGATGCAATTGTGTTTCGATTGCATGTCGGGAATCGTTAAGAGATTCGTGTTTTCAGGTGTTGCAGGATAAGTACTGGTGCATTTTAAAAGGATGATGTCTTTACAACCTGCATTTCGTAATACTTGTACACTCTCTATAATATCTTCTAAAGTGCTTACTCCAGTTGAGATAATTACGGGTTTGCCTGTAGCGGCTACTTTTTTTAATAAAGGATGATGAGTGTTTTCGAAGGAAGCGATTTTATATGCAGGTACATTTAATGACTCTAAAAAGTCGACTGCAGTTTCGTCAAATGGAGAACTGAAAGCCTCCATTCCTTTTTCTTTTGCCCTATCAAATATGGCTTTGTGCCATTCCCATGGAGTATGAGCTGTGCTATACAGACTGTGTAATTCCTGACCGTTCCACAGCGAATTTTTATCTTCAATGGTATAAGCCCCTTTCATGGTAATGGTATCAGCGGTGTAGGTTTGAAGTTTCAAAGCATGAGCACCTGCTGAGGCTGCAGCATCTACTAATTCAAGAGCACGATCTAATGATTGGTTGTGATTGCCGCTCATCTCGGCAATTATGAAGGGCTTATGATTAATCCCTATTGTATAATTTCCTATTTTAATATCGTTCATTTTAATACTTTTTTGTGAGCTTATAACTATCCATGTTATGAGCTTTTACTTCTTGTTTATCGCTAAAACCTGCATTCATAAAAATGGATAACGATGCAAGGTTTTCTTTTTTGATATAAGCTACAATTTCTTTATTCGGGTGCTTCTCAAGATAATCATCACAGGCCATCTTTAACATTTTACTTCCAAGAGATAGTCCTCTGAAATGTTTATCAATCGAGATTCCTATAATTATTTCATCCCCGCTTTTATCAATACGAATTTGTCCGACAGGAAGAGTATGTTTCGATAAAAATACGTAAAAAAAGCACTCAGGTGATTCTAATTTTGAATGAAACCATTTTACATGGTTCTCATATGGAATTGGTTCTTGATTGAATGAATTGGCTCTTACCGCATCATCGTTAGCCCATTCGAAATATAAATTGGTATCCATCACGTTTGCAAATCGAAAATGTAAATCACCTTGCTTCACTGCATGAGTTAATTGATGAAATACACCTGATAAGCGTTCTTTCGATTTACCATCAATCATTCTCGAATGATTGTTTACCAAGTCATTCAAGACTTGAGGCTCTTGCACTACACCTTGTAGTTTATCCTTAATTTCATCAATGCTCAATGAATTAAAATCACCAAAGTTGATTGCCGCTTTGTGTTTTATTAATCCTGAAAGAATTCCTAACTGATTATTGGCTGTATGCCCTGAAATCAATCCGATTCCAACTGCACATGATTCTAACGAAATACTACTAGCTGGACAAATGGAAACATCACATTGGCGAAGTAAAGCGGCTAATTCGGATGCAGAGATATTAAAGTGTTTTACAATTTTAACATGTTTATTCTCTTCAATCAATTGTTCTAATTTGCTTAGATGAGGATTGATGGCTCCGAGCATTAAATGGATTTCTTTAATGCCTTTTGTTTGTATTAAAGCTTCAGTGAATTTCTGTGTGATGTTGTTGATATCAGCTGCTCCCATGCTGATGAATACTTTTTTGATGGAATGGATTTTTCTCGTTTCTGATTTAATTTGAAGAAAAGGTTCACGGAGTAAAACGTAGTCGAGACCAAAACAAAATATTGTGTAGGGTTCGGCTGAATACATTGATTTGTCAATGCCTTCAGCATGATTGATAACAACGTCTGCCAACTGATGCCATGCATGTAAATCGTCAATGCATACAAGGGTACAACCTTTATTTTTGATGGCTTGCTGATATTCGGTATTGAAATGATAACCATCTAAAATTACAATTTCCTCGTTGGATAAGGTGTTAGCAAATGCAATCGCTTCTGCTGCATAATCAGTAGTTATCGGCATTTCCTCAATTTGGAGGGTAACTGCTTCGATAAGTTTACGAGTGCTTTCATCCGGTTGTTGGATGGCAAAGAAAATAAGAAAATCATCTTTCAGCATTTCTGCTAAAGCAAGGCAACGGACGATATGTCCCATGCCCATTGATGTTCCGCCATCTGCACGAATGACAATTGTTGGTTTCATTGTTTAGCCTTGCTCAGGAACTAATTTCATTACGGTTATATTTTTCTTTTTCGCTGATTCAAGTGCTTCTTCATTGTATTTAGAAGCTTTCAAGTGTTTCAGCATGTCTTCTCTTTTTAAGGAGAATTCTTTGATGTATCTATCGAGATGTTTTGTTTTTAAAGAGAATGCCATGAAGATAGCAATTCGTTCTTTTTGCTCTGGTTTGCGCAGGAAGGCTGGTATCAAGCCTTCGCGAGTTGCTCTGTTGATGGATAATTTTGGAAACCATTTGAAGCGAACAGCATTGCCGCTATGAATAGTTTTATAACTCCAAACGCCAACATCGCCTATTTCGTTATCAACAAACACTACTTCGCCATCTGCATTTTTATGAGTTCCTTTTTTCATTTTCACTCCACCGCTGTGGTCTTTGTGGTCTTGCAAATAAATTCCTACACGCAACAGAGAATAATCATCGCCTTGCCAATCGGGGCCGTTCAAGTCGGTACGGTCGATTGCATCGCGATGAAAGCCGCGCAAGCCTTTGCCTATTTGGTAAGAACTATCACCGAAGTAGATAATATCATCAGAACCCAAAACTTTTTTCACAATTGCTAAGATGCGGTCGTCAAGCAGGATGTGGCGAAGTTTTTCTTTACTCAAAATATCACCATTGGCATAACGTGCTTTGGTAGGCAAGTGAGGCAACTGAAAGGTGAGTCCATTTTTTGTATCCAATTCGAATTGCTCGTACACTAGTTTCCTAATGTTTTCAATCTCTTCGGGAGTGAATACAGATTTGATAAGTGTATAACCATCCTTATCGAATCCTGCTTTGTCAATGGTGAGTGTGGTTTTCATTTTTATAAATTGTCTGTTGATGATTTATACTTTTTTCTGTTCGATGTGAGCATTGATGGCAACCAATTCGGGGTGTTGAGCAAGTATGCTTTCGATTTCGGTATAAGGCAATGTATCTGCTTTGTATTTTTCAATCAATGTTTTTATCAATTCGAAATCGTCTGCTGTGTCTACTGTTATTCGGAAAGCGCTATGGTCGAAGGATTGTTTTACATGATAAAACTCCACTTTGCCCGAACGGTTTTTCCAAATATATGGCGTTACATGCTCTAGGTCGCCTTCGTCAGAAGCCTTGTTATAAGCCTCTTTCAATAAATTGTAGCTAAATATTTCGAAATCGAAACCACGTGCAAAGGTGCGTTCAAGACCATTTGACATGTATAAATTGGTATTGTTTAGTTTCAAATATTTTTCAACGTTGTTACGTATCAAGTGAGGGTCGATGAGCGGGCAATCGGATGTTACACGCACAATGACATCGTACTTAAACTTGGTTGCTGTTTCGTAATACCGGCTAAGCACATTGGATTCGCTGCCACGATGGTAATGCAAGTGGTTGGCTTCTGCAAATTGACAAATGCAATCGTCCGTATCGTTGGTAGTAGTGGCTATGGCAATATCGAATCCGGTTTGTTGCAAACGTTGAATATGATAGAGTAGGAGCGACTTTGCATTTATTTCTTTGAATATTTTGCCAGGCAAGCGTGTGCTTGTCATGCGTGCCTGTGTGATGATTCCTATGTTCAATGTGTTTTGCAAATGTGTATTAGATTTCGATTATAACGCAATCAAGGTGATGAATTTTTGAAAAATACTTATCAGCTGTGAATAATGGAAAGTTCAAAAAAGAGCTTGTGGCAGCAATAATAGCATCTGGTAATTTAATTTTATATTTCTGTTTTAACGTAATCGCCATTTCCTTGATTTCATTATTAAAATCAACAACAATACAGTCATTAATCAAATTCTTCGCTAACTTTAAATTAGCTTGACTAATGCCATACATGCCTAGTAATTCCATTTCCGAAATTACTGAAATAAATAATTGTTTTCCTTCCAATTGTTCTGCAATTCGTTTGTTACCCTGTAACAAATAAATTAACATATTAGTATCAGCAATTATATTAGTTCCACTCATCTCTTAATGCTCTTTGATATTCTACTCCGTCTATCTTGAGTTTGAGTTTTCCTAAATGCTTTTTTGCATTGAACAACTTACGAGGTTTCAATTTTTTTAATAATTGCTCTACCTCTTCTTTTGTGGCATCTTTCTTAAGTATAATGGTCATTGCTTAATTTTTTTCTTCAAAGATAATGAAAAAACAATCAATTATTTCTTGAATCTCCAAGCGATGAGATTGGTTGAGTTGAGCGGCATTAAGCCAAATAAGTCGGTTCGTATTTCGAGCATTTCGATGTTTTGGTTTTGCACGAGCACCGAAATAAGATTGCGATTGTAATCGTTCAGTTCCATGTATTTGTTTCGCATCATGCCTAAAAGTGATTTGCGTTCGGGCACTACAGTTGGCTCGAAATGAACCACACAATTTATTTTCGATTTTTGTTTTTCTAAGTTCTCGATGATGACACTTGCATCGGGCAATTGTTCGATGCTATGCACGGTGAACACTGTTGTATTAGGCTTAATGAGTTGGTAATCGGCTTCGTTGTAATAATTAAATTCCGACACCTTGGCACCTAGTTTTTTGGCAAGTGTTACCGCGTTTTTGGAGTATTCTCCACCATAACAATCGCCTTTGAAACGGCTTAAATTGTAGCCATATCCGCAGCCCAACTCGCAAAGATTGCCTTCGCGGTATTTATCGATATTGGCTTGAATGGTGTGGTTGTAATGTGCACGTGCTGTGGCAACCGCGGTTTTGTGCAACTCGTCACCCACCGAAACCACCATTTGCGCATCCATTGGCAATCCGCCTAGCTCAAACTCTTTGCGCTTACAGTCTTCAATGGTTTCGAATTCGTAATCGAGCAGCTTTGCGTATTTATCGAGGTTGTATTCGTTTTCTATTTGTTGTATATCGCGCTTTTTAGCGAATTCGGTAAACCCTAGCAATCGCTTGCTCCAAGGGTTTTCGTGGTTTAAATAATCGTTTATTGATATAGGTTTCATTGTCTATTTTAATGTTGCAAATGTAGTATTATTATCAATAAAAAAAACCTGACAAGTTTTCTACTTATCAGGTTTTTGATGGATGCTAGTGTTTTGCTTTTAGGAAATGGTAATGGAATAGATGCCTTTATCGGTGGTTAGGTTTTTGATTTGAAACACACGATTGTTGACATTGCCCAATGCCGGAAAGCCCACTACTGTTGGCACTCCAGCCAATACCTTTACACCTGTTGGTTTTATCACATTATCAGCTTTGTTGATTACCCATACTTGTACATCCACATTGCTCGATACGCTGAAGGTAGTGGCTGCGGTTGATTTATGAACAAATGCTGTTTTTGTTTTTTCGCCATTCACAGTGCCCATGTAGGTGGTATCGTGTTGGTGGTATTGAAGGTTTTGTACATCCGTGAAAGAAGCAATCTTTTTCGGGTTTTTTGAATATTTAGTAATTGCCAAACCATGGTCGATGAAGTGTGCATCGCACATCTCGTCAATGGCTTTTTGCTGAGTACTAATTAAACCCTTAAAGGTCGATTGTGCTGTCAATTGGTCGTTACGTGTGGCATTGAGGTCAACCAGAAATGCACTAATTAAAGCTGAAACAGCAGCTAATGCAGGGTCGGCAAGGGTGGCAGCAGCAAGCACTTCAACGGCTTTTATCTTCGATTCGATACGTCCTGATTCGAAGGGCTTATTGTTATTAGGAAAAAAACTCTTGTATTTGCTCGTTTTTGCGGGGTAAACCTGAGCAATTTTGTTTTGCCACAAAGGCAAATGGAGATTAATGATTTGTTTGAACAAATCGTTGAGCGAAGCGGTTAACCCTATTCGGGTGTCTTTGGTTTGAGCCTTTGTAACATCGGCTTTCACCAATGTTTTATAAAGGACTTCAAAAATTACTTTGCGAGCCAGTATGTCGGCATCGGCCATGTTGGCTATCAAAGCATCGAGGTGATACTTAGCAATTACTAATGCTAAGAGGTAATTATCGCGAACTGCGTTGGCGATAAAATTGTTGGAAAAAATCCAAAGTTCTTTTTTTGCCATTTTTAATTTTTTTTTTGTTTGTAATTATTACTTTATTATTCTTTTTTTGATGATACAAAATTAATCATTAAGTAATAGCTGTCAATAGGTTGGTGTAAATTATTCTGAAAAAAAAGGAGGGGTTCGAACAAGAATATTTCTTAATTTTGTCCTTTTGTGTCTATACATTATAGCCGATGAAGGTGCATTAATACGCCATTAAAGACTATCAAAAATGAAGAAAACAGTCTTCTACTTATGTATCCTTTACAAACACTATATATATAATGCACTAGCTCCTGTACGCTGTACAGACAACCTTGTAAGGATGCAAGGTGAGCTGTACACTGTACAGACGTCCTTGTCAGGAGGCAGGGTGTGCTGTACGCTGTACAGATGACCTTGTCAGGATGCAAGGTGATCTGTACGCTGTACAGAGGACCTTG
>CAIWDF010000047.1 GCA_903911435.1 uncultured Bacteroidota bacterium | reverse complement strand
TTGTTAGTTGCACCGTTTACTATTGAAACCCAGGTGCTACCATTGTTAATAGAATATTCGAGTACAGCATAAGTATAAAGGGTACTAACATCCCAAGTGATATAATATCCACATTGTGCGTAAAACGTTTCACCGCCATTAGGAGTTAATAAAAGTGGTTGCGCGGGGGTGATGGTGAATACTGCATTACTTACATCTTGCATACAGTTTTGAGTATAATCCATTACACGTACCAAACAAGTTGTAGAGCCCACTAGCGCAGGCACTGTCCAAGCATAGGTGCCTGTATTATTAAAATAATTAGTAACAATGTTTACCCAAGTAGTTCCACTATTTATTGAATAAGAAATGGTATAATAATTAGTTGTGCTAATGGAAGTCCAAGTAATATTATGCGTAGTATTCCCTTGCCACACCTCGCCACCGTTAGGCGCTGTAAGCAACACAGGTATATTAATAGTGAAATAGGCATTACTCTGATCCACCACAGCATTGTTTAGCGCATCTCTCACTCGCATAAGCACGGTGGAGGACTGCACATAAGGTACAGTCCATAAAAAAGTACCATTACTTGCAAGGTAATTACTGGTTACTGAAGTCCAGATAGTACCGCCATCAAGAGAATAATCTATATTCCAATAATTAGAAGGACTTCCCGTTTGAGTCCATGTTACTGTATATTGCTGACAGGAATATAATACTTCGCCACCGTTAGGAGCGGAAATGGCAACTGTCTGTGCGCCTGCAATACTTGAAATAATAAGAGCAGAAAGTAGTAGTAGTTTTTTCATAGTAGTAAAAGAATAAAATAAGTAATTTGACAATATTATTAAGTTAAAAATGGTTTATGTCAATTTAAAATTATGTAATAAATTTCAAATCTGATTTTAAAAATATCATTTAAGAAGTTTACACATTAGATAATGTTGAATACTGTCCCACATTAAATAGGATTTCCCGTTATTTACGTAGCCACAATTTAGGTAGAAATTTAGAGCAGATGAACGAGCATGAAGAATCACATTTTTCACATTATTTCGTTTCGCTTTGTCCTCCAAATATTGAAGGAGTCTGCTTCCTATTCCTTGACCTTGTTCACTCTCTATAACAGCCATATACCTAATTTGGGCTTGTGAAGGTGAATTAAACTGTAATCTGCAAACTCCAATTATATTTCCATTTGAGTCAATTGCCATAGCGTGAGTACAATCCTTCTCCATTTCATCCTTTTCACTACCAATTGGCTTACGCCATGGTTTTCTAAGAACGTTGTATCTAACCAAAAAGTAAGCCTCAAACTCTTCAGAAGTTTGAGGCTCAACGATTATAATATTGGACACCTTCATGTTGACAATTATAAAATCAAATAACAACGAAGTCCAATTAGAATTTCGACTTAATTCTTCTTCTAGTTTTTAATTTATAAGTTACAGTAATATTTGTGAAAAGGTATGCGTCTTTATGAGTTGGGTCACCTCTTTGTTCTCCAGCCGCTGCTTGCCAACCACCACTTGAATCTCCCCCCATTTCGGCAGGCATTCTATGTAATGAAGGGTCAGCTAGATCAGCCGCCATCTGACCTTTGTTTTCTCGTATTACTGCATTATCATAATAATTTCCACTAACGTCATCAATGTAATCGGTGAAGGTTTTCCGAATACCAACTTCGATTCCAATACTCCAATCTTTACCAATTCCCTCTGAAAAGCCAATTCCATATGGAATACAAACACTAAAAGTAGAGTATTTTTTGGGTCCTCCCGGTAGGCCTTCTCCCTCTGTACTTAGTGGACGAAGATTAACCCATTTGCCGTGATACTTTGCTTGAGGATTATAATAGAATACTCCAACTCCTGCAAAAACATAACCCTGTATTTTGTAGTTTTTCTTTCCTTTCGCATTTTTAATTCGATATAAATGTCCTTGTGATTCCTTAGTAAAGAAAAATTCACCTTGAACTGAAAGTTCAAAAATATGAGAGCGGAAACTTAAATTTCTATTATTACGGAAAGGTTCTTGAGTTAGATTATCATTTCCACTCACCAACAAATAATGCAATCCGCCTTTAAGAGCTAAAAACCGATTGAATTTATAACGATATCCAATTGCCGCAGAAGGACGCGTTGCTGCGAATTCAAAATCTTTAACGAAAAATGTACCTATTTGATTGGCTCCTCCCAACTCGCCTAAAAAGTTAGATGCGCCAAAAGCAACAATAATCTGACGAGATGGCTTGTTCTTCTTATTCACAAATCCATTGTCTGTCTTCTTTTGGACCTTATTGCCGTATTGGGCATTTGCGAAAAGCGGAACAATAAATAAAATTAAAATAAGTAATTTTTTTTGCATGTTTTGGATGCTGTTTTATTAATTAAGTTACAAAAATAGTAAAATTACTTAAATTGTTCAAGTTTTTTTTAAACAACTTGTTTGAAACATTATTGCGGTTAAAGGGAAATTTTAAAGGCAACTGTTTTTACTGATAATTCGGTTTCTCCATTTGTTCCTTTTGACATGTTCAGATAGTTAGAAAATTTTGGGTAAGAGGATAAGTCACTCATCGAGTTAATCAATCCAGCGGGTATATCATCTTGAATTAATAATCTCATAATATGTTTAGAATTATATTTTCCAATCAAAGGATTAATTAACTTTTGTAATTCTTTTCTGTTTTTTACTCTATCTGTATTTGTTTGGAATTTGGGTTCAGTCAATAGACTTTTCATGTTCATTATTTTGCAAAATTTGTCGAATTGTTTGTCATTCCCGATTGCCAAGACGAGTTGTCGATTATCTTTTGTAATGAAAATTTCTCCATAAGGGGCAATGTTAGGGTGTAAAGAACCCAATGGTTGAGGGTTATTGCTGGTCATTAGAAAAGAACTTGCTTGATTTGCAAGCGATGCAATAGCAGAATCGAACAATGATACTGAAACTTTTGAACCTTTGCCCGATTTTGCTCTTTTTAATAAAGCTATCAGGATACCTTCTTTTAGCTGGTGAGCAGCCATCAAGTCAATCATTGCAACCGGCATTTTTAAAGGGCCACTAGTTGGTGTCCCATTCATGTACATAAATCCCGTTTCAGCTTGCAGAACTATATCGTAAGCCGTCCGTTTGATTTTCTCTCCATACCCGTTTATTTGAGCATGAATTATTCGAGGGTTTATTTTTTTGAAAGTGGAATATTCCATGCCAAGCTTTTTATCATCTCCACTTTTATAGTTGGTTATTACTATGTCTGAAGTTTTGATTAGTTCATAAACTTGCTGTTTTTCAGCTTTGTTCTTCAAGTTCAGAAAACGACTTTTCTTATTCCAATTTACTGAAGCGTAATAAGCAGATGATTTCGACTTTTTATTCTCGCAAGGAAGCTTCCATGTTCTAGTAACATCTCCGCCAGTTAATTTATTCTCTATTTTAATTACATCAGCGCCTAATTCGGAAAAAAACAAACCCACAGCAGGACCCGCTAAAACATTTGCCAATTCAACTACTTTTAGACCTTTAAAGAAATCATTCATAAATTGTTTTTTTTACAAAGTTAATTTTTTCAATTTATCTTCTCGTTTATACCAAACTTATTTATAAGTTTACAAAATGATTTCTACCAACAATTTATTTAAAATAAAAACAATGAAGATAATGCTTTTTTTTAGCGTTATCATTACAATTGTAAAATTTACGGCATATATTATTACTCATTCGAATGCAATACTCACGGATGCTTTGGAGAATATTATTAATGTGGTAGCTGGTGCATTTGCGCTCTTCAGTGTTTATTACGCTTCTTTGCCAAAAGATGAAAACCACCCTTACGGTCATGGCAAAGTAGAATTTTTTTCAGTTGGGGTTGAAGGAGGGTTAATAATTCTAGCAGGTGGTGGTATTATCATTAAAGCGGTGATGGGTTTTTTTCATCGAGTAGAGATTGAACAGATTGATTTGGGTCTGTACATAACGATATTTGGTGGGCTTGCCAATTTCTTAATGGGGCAATATTTAATAAAACAGGGTAAGAAAAGAAGTTCTGTTTTAATGGTAGCAGATGGTAAACATTTATTAACGGACACAATTTCAAGTATTGGGTTAATTATAGGTTTAGGGGTAATTTATTTGACAAAAATATTTTGGTTGGATAATGTAGTTGCTATTCTTCTTGGTTTGTACATTCTATTCGCTGGTTATAAATTACTGAAAGAATCGGTAAATAATCTTTTGGATGAAGCCGATTATGAAAAGTTAAAAGATCTCGTATTGATTCTGAACGAAAATAGAAATGACAAATGGATAGACATGCACAACCTTAGAGTATTGAAATACGGGGCACATCTTCACATTGACGCTCATATAACACTACCGTGGTACGAAAAATTAGAAGATTCGCACAAAGAAGTGATGGCAGTGGAAAGGTTGATACAAGATAAGTTAGAAGGGGAAGTAGAACTCTTCATTCACGCTGACCCTTGTCTTGAGAGTTCTTGTCCTATCTGTATTATAAAAGATTGCAAGGAAAGGAAATCTGCACTTGTCACTCGACTTGATTGGACGATGAAAAATTTGTTGCCCGATAAAAAACACGAACTTTAGAAAGTTGATTGAATTGGTTTATTTAAAAGTACCTCTTCAATTTTTGTCAGAATTTCCTCTGTAAGTAATGGCATAACTTCCAAGGCATGTAAATTCTCTTTCAATTGTTCCACTTTGGAAGCACCTGTGATAACGGTACTAATATTTGGGTTCTTTAAACACCAAGCCAAAGCCAAACGCGGCAAAGTAGTTCCAATTTCATTAGCAAGTACGGTTAATTTTTTCGCTTTTTCGATATTGCTTTTAGCCGCATCACCAAGAACAACTTCCTTTAACCATTCCATGTTTTTTAGGTTTAGTCTTGTATCTGTTGGAATAGTATTGTTGTATTTTCCAGTGAGTAATCCAGAGGCGAGTGGTGACCAAATAGTGGTACCTAATCCAATTTCTGTATACAATCGTTTATATTCTTTTTCAACTCTATCGCGATGAAACATGTTATATTGAGGTTGCTCCATTGTTGGAGGAGTAAGATGATGTTCGCGAGAAATACTATATGCTTGCATGATTTCTTGAGCACTCCATTCGCTAGTTCCCCAATAAAGAATTTTTCCTTGTTGAATGAGAGTGTCCATTGCGCGAACCGTTTCTTCAATAGGAGTATCCTTGTCAGGGCGGTGACAAAAATATAAGTCCAAATAATCGACCTGAAGTCTTTTTAATGCTGAGTGGCACGCTTCAATCACATGTTTACGACTTAAACCAATTTGGTTAGGAAGTTGTCCACCCCAAAATACTTTACTAGAAACGATGTAGGAAGTACGATCCCAATTCATTTTTTTTAGAATTTTTCCCATTACCAATTCGCTTTTCCCACTTGAATAAGCTTCAGCATTGTCGAAAAAATTTATGCCATTGTCGTAAGCTGTAGCCATGCATTGTTCGGCTATTGAGTCGTCAATTTGATGAGCAAAAGTTACCCATGAACCAAATGACAATGCACTGACTTGTAAACCAGATTTTCCTAAACGTCTATATTCCATATTTTTTTTGTTAAAGGTAGTAAAAGATTTTGTCTTATTATATTGAAACAATGAAGAAATCAAATTGTTTTAAAATTAAGTTAGCGATACCAATAAAAGTTTTACTTTTGCCACCCAATTAGATGTCCGGGTGGCGAAATTGGCAGACGCACCATCTTGAGGGGGTGGCGAGCAATCGTGGGAGTTCGAATCTCCTCCCGGACACTTCTCTTTTATATCAGATTTTGATATTGTTTGAGTCTTTATTTTTGGCACTTTAATTTGGCTTTTGCTTTTCACGCAGCCCAACTGACTATAATCATCTAATTCTATTCCTTTCGCAATCATTATTTCAATACTTTTGTTTCCATAAAACTCATAACAAAATTTCTATGAACAAATACATTTTACCAATTATCACCTTTTTGACATTCAGCTTGCAAACTCACTCACAAACTGAAAAGCATTTAAAAAATATTAAGCAATTAACATACGGTGGCGATAATGCGGAGGCGTATTTTAGTTATGATGACAAATTTTTGTCCTTTCAGGGTAATAATCCTAAATGGGGTTTGCAATGCGACCAAATTTTTAACCTGAATATAGCTGCCGCTGCGAAAGATAGTACGTATAGACCTCCATTGATAAGTACTGGAAAAGGAAGAACTACTTGTGCTTATTACTTGAAAGATGGTAAACACATTCTTTATGCATCAACTCATGCTGCAGATAGTTTATGTCCTCCTAATCCAGCACCTCGCACAGACCACAAATATTTATGGGCAATCTATAATACTTTCGATATTTATATTGCAGATTTGAATGGTAAGATTACTAAACAACTTACAAATTCTCCTGGATATGATGCTGAAGCCACCATCTCTCCTCAAGGAGATAAAATTGTTTTTACGAGTACTCGTTCGGGTGATTTGGAATTGTGGACAATGAATGTGGATGGTACGAATTTGAAACAAGTAACTAATGGTTTGGGTTATGATGGTGGTGCCTTCTTTTCGCCTGACGGAAAAAAATTAGTGTTTCGTGCTTCGCGCCCAACAACACCTGAAGACATAAAAGAATACAAAGAATTGCTAGCTCAAGATTTGGTGATGCCTGTGAAAATGGAAATATATACCTGCAATGTTGATGGCAGTGATTTAAAACAAGTAACTCATCTTGGAAAAGCGAATTGGGCTCCCTATTTTACTCCTGATGGAAAGAAAATTATTTTCTCGTCAAATAATGATTCAGAAAGAGGATTTAACTTCAATTTGTTTACCATCAATCCCGATGGTACAGGACTTGAAAAAATAACCGGAGTAAGTACTTTTAATGCCTTTCCTATGTTTTCGCGCGATGGTAAAAAGATAGTGTTTTCATCAAATAGAAATACACATGGAAAACCTGGTATCGATTTGTTTATAGCCGACTGGATTGATTAAAATTAGAGAAATTAATAAATATATAAAAAGAAAATAAAATGAAAAACACCCTTTCAATAGTATTGATTTGCTTTACATTTTCGTATGCCAAATCGCAAGAAGTAACAGTTGCTCAAATTAAGAAAGATGTGTATGCACTTGCAGACGATAAGATGCAAGGACGCTCCACCGGAGAGAAAGGGTGTGCTATGGCAGCAAACTATATTTCGATGCGATTCAAACAAATCGGATTGTTGCCAAAAGGTGATAACAACAGCTATCTAAAAGCATACGAATTTAAAGCTCCTGCTAATCCGCATGGAGGAGTGGATTCTACCTCAAAAACCAAACATAGCAATAATGTTGTGGGGTACATAGATAATAAGGCTGAAAACACGATAGTGATTGGCGCTCATTATGACCACCTTGGTTTGGGATATGATGGGAATTCGTTGGACGCAAATCCTCAAGGCAAGATACACAATGGTGCGGACGATAACGCATCGGGTGTGGCCGGAGTGTTGGCTATGGCTAATTATTATCAGAAAAATACAGTAACAGAGAAATACAATTATCTATTCATTTGTTTTTCGGGAGAAGAACTTGGTTTGTTTGGTTCTAAAAAATTCTGCGACAATCCTTCTATCGATTTAACAAAAGTGGATTTTATGATGAACATGGACATGATAGGACGATTAGATTCTATTAATCATTTGTTGGTTTACGGTGTGGGTACTTCTCCCGAACTGTACAAAGCTGTGAATACCGTTAAATCGGATTTTAAATTCAAATTAGATAGTTCTGGAATTGGCCCATCTGACCATACTTCGTTTTATTTGAAAGATGTTCCTGTATTGCATTTCTTCACCGGACAACATTCCGATTATCACAAACCATCGGATGATGCAGATAAAGTGAACTATGATGGTGAGAAAAAAATTATTGATTATTTAATTGCTGTTGTGAACGATTTGGACAAACTACCGAAAGTAAAATTTACCACCACACGTAATGCGAGTAACGAAAACTCACCGAAGTTTAAAGTTACATTAGGTATCATGCCCGATTATGCTTTTGATGGTCCTGGGGTTCGTGCTGATGGTGTAACAGATGGAAGACCAGCTTCAAAAGCAGGTATGCAAAAGGGTGATGTAATTGTTCAGCTTGGCGAATACGAAGTGAAAGACATGCAATCGTACATGGTTGCTCTTACTAAATTCAAAAAAGGCGATTCCTCAACTGTGGAAGTATTAAGAGGAAAAGACCGACTGAAATTACCCGTTACTTTTTAAGTTCTTCGGTGTTTTCTTTCTTGGTTTTGTAAGGAATCATTATTCCTAAAGTTCCAATCACTTCGTAGGTGGAGAAACTTTGCTTAGCAGTTCCTTCATAAACATGAAGTCCATAATAATAAGCGTAATCAACTTTTTGCGCTAAATCGATGTATAAATATTTTCCTATTTCCAGTCGGTAAGCTGCTTCTAATCCTGCGTTGAATCCTCCAAATTGAAATCCTGCATTGTTGTCATGACCGAACAATGTGTTTTCGGTATGTGGAATCAATGGACCAATTCCTACCTTATATATATTGTATAATTTAAGTAAACCTCCTGTGGTACCTGTTATATAAAATCGTTTCATGACGTTGAAAAGAAAAAAATTGGCACCGTTATTCAGTTTCCATAGCATGTTATGGTCGGTTATAACAATGTTGCTATCAATAGCCACATTGTTCACCGTACCCACCACATGTGCACTTTGACCCAGAGTCATTTGATATTTGGTATGGTCGAAATTAAGTTCGAATCCCCATGAAGGATGTTTCTTGAGGAAAAATCCAAAACGGTAATTGTATTGCGGAATGGTTAATTCGTGCTGAAAAAGTTTATCCCAACCTATCCTATCGTTACCCGCAACGTTTTTGAATTCATAATTGCTGCCTTGCGAAGGTTGCGAAACTTTGATGGTGGAAGTGCTATACCATTCTTTGTTGTATCCCCACGCAAAATACATGCGCGAGGTGAATGGATTAGCGGTTTGTGCTTTCGATAGAAATGAAAACAAAGTGAGGGTGAATGCAAAAAAATACTTCATCGTTTTTTGGTTTAAAGTGCAAAAATAGTTTATTTTAGAACTAGCCTCCCCCCAAAAAAACTTAATCAATAGTGTTGACTTTCGAAAAAGTACGGCTCAAGAACCAAATCGGGCACATCTAGCTTAGCTATTCGATGCTTTCGATGAGGTAGATGATGCTGTTCATCGCCACTTGCTCGTTTTTAAGTTTGCCCATCAGTTTTGCTCCCAAAGGCGAATTGGGCGAAACCACCATCACCACCGAACCATCAATGGTGATTTTTCCAAGCGCTATACTAATGTATAGGTAGATATTATTTGCTTTTACCAAACTTCCTTTGCTCACTTTGTTGGCTGTTAGTTTAGGATTCAGTTTTTCTAATTCCGTTTTTTGTATGAGCGCTTCGTGAAGTTGTTTTCGAATCTTTTCTTGCTCCAATTGCATCATCGAAATAGATGTTTCATGTTTGTCGCCAGCCGAACTTTTGCTATCATTTTTCACTCCCTCTGTCAGTTCGTTGAGGTTTTGTTCTAATGCTGACGCATTTCGAGTGATAAGCTGAAGACAATGCTGGTAAATTTTTTGTTTGAACAAGTTGTTGTGTTAATTATTTGTAAGTGCCGATGAGAAATGATTCGTGAATGATACAAAAACCAGATTTTCGAACTAATTCTTCTTCGCAAAAGTATCATTAATTTCGTTTTAAGTAAAAATTCAGGCTTTGGCGAGTAGGAATTTGTGCTTGGCGAGTAAGAATTTCACCTTGGCGAGTAGGAAATCGTTCGTGGCGAGTTCGACTTTGCCTTTGGCGAGTAGGAAATCGATCGTGGCGAGTTCGACTTTGTCTTTGGCGAGTAGGAAATCGATCGTGGCGAGTTCGACTTTGTCTTAGGCGAGTAGGAAATCGATCGTGGCGAGTTCGACTTTGCCTTTGGCGAGTAGGAAATCGATCGTGGCGAGTTCGACTTTGTCT
>CAIWDF010000046.1 GCA_903911435.1 uncultured Bacteroidota bacterium | reverse complement strand
TTTGGTAAAAATTTCATTTTAATGGAGAGATTGATGTTTAATAAATTAAAAATAAATTTTGCGCCCCAAATTTATTTCGTACTTCAATATTTCTCGGCTTCAAACACTTGATGAATGGAGAAAAAAGCGAAATATGAAAGTTTAGAGGATAGGTTGCAGCCACTTTTGAAAGAACTTGATTGGAAAGATGCATTGAAAGCCCTTTTTATGCACGACTATGAACAAGGGTTTTCTAAAACCGAATTATTGATTCAATATCGCGACATCATTGATTTTGTGAGACGGGTATTCAATTCAGATTTCGATATGTTCGTTAGAGCGAAGCAATTGAGGAAACAAAATTTGGAGGCTTCAGTTGAAATAGCTTTTTGGAAGCTGGTTGACACAAAAGGTTACATTGCATCTTATTCAATAATGCGAAACGAAATACCTGATTTAAATATTATCTTATATAATGAACTTCGTAGGATTGGATTATCAAAGAGATGTCTTTCACATAGTGATTATGTACTAAAGAGAAATAAGGAGATTAAAGACAAAGAAACACGTGAAGCACTTATAAAACAGGCCGAAAAACTTAACTTGGAAACTAATCTTGATACAAAGTCAAATACTGAAATTCGGTTGCTCATAACTCACAAAAAAAAGCAGATTGTTAAGGATGCTTTGTATCATGAATTCAAAAAAATTGTGATTGAAAAAGGTTTTATTCCTGATAGAAAAGATCTTAAAAATTTGGAAGATTTTGATAAAATTCAAACTTACAAATGGATGACCCAAGCAGCAAAAAGCGAAGGGTTCAAAATGAATCAAGAATTTGAGCACGAAAATAAAGTTATAGAAAGACGAAAAGAGCTGCTAGAATTCTTAAAACAAAAAGCACAGGAGTTGGGTCATACACCACTTTCATCCGAGTTGATTAAAGATGGAAAATTGATAGCGAGTAAATACTATCTTTGTTTTGGTAAAATATCAAACGCCTATTTCGAAGCAGGATTGGAACCTCCTGCAAAAAGTTTAATGCCGCAAACAGTGGATATTGTATATGCTAATTTGCTGGAAGCTTTTGCTTCAGGAATGTTAATGGATGAAATGGAAAGACGATTTAATATGGCTCCTTCACGCATTCGAAAAGTCCTTGGCAAACGACCTGGCCTCTTTATGAAAGCGATTGAGAAACGAGAAAATAAATTGAAAGATATACTGGATTCTTCGGCTTCTTGATTCAACTAAATTCGTGATAAGCCAGTTTTAAAATATAGAATCATTCAAGAGGCATAAGAATCACTAGATTTCTTACTTAACACTATTTAACACAAAGCGCAACTTGTATTTAGTGTCGAATAATTTTGTGAAACATTTTTATTAACTACATTTGCCATCCTAAAAATAAAAAATCAATAAAAGACATATGAATAAGTACATATCAAAGTTAATTGTTTTACCACTTACTTTAATTGTTGCTAATGTGGCCGTATCTCAAACCAATAAGGATGCCACATTAATGACCATAGCAGGCTCGAAAGTAACTGTTGCTGAATTTGAATCTGTTTATCACAAAAACAACACAAAAGAGACAACTAATGATAATAAGTCGCTGAACGATTATGTTGATTTATTCGTGAATTTTAAGCTGAAAGTGAAGGAAGCTGAGGAAATGGGGCTTGACACAGCAAAATCGTTTAAAGACGAACTTAGTGGTTACCGCAAGCAATTATCTCAACCATATCTAACAGATAAGGACGTAAATGAGAAGTTACTTTCAGAAACTTACAATCGTTTGAAAGAAGACATTCGCGCATCGCATATCCTTGTTAAAGTGGCTGAAAATGCTTTGCCTAAAGACACTTTAGACGCATACAACAAAATAATGAAAATACGAGCACGCATCGTAAAAGGGGAAGATTTTAATAAAGTTGCAGCAGAAAAAGGAATTTCCGATGACCCATCGGCTAAGGATAATGGGGGAGACCTAGGATACTTCACGGCATTACAAATGGTTTATCCATTCGAAACAGCGGCTTACAGGACTAAAGTTGGTCAAGTGTCTAATCCCGTGCGCACTCGCTTTGGGTATCACATCATCAAGGTAGTAGATCGCAGACCTGCACAAGGAGAGGTGCTTGTTGCACATATTATGATTAAAACACCGCCTAATATGAAAGAAGAAGATTCGGTGAACACTTACAAAAAGACTCAAGAGATTTATGAGAAGATTAAAGCGGGTACCGAAAAATTTGACGATTTAGCACAACAATTTTCTGATGACAAAGCGTCTGCCAAAAAAGGAGGAGAGTTGCCATGGTTTGGTACTTACAAGATGCCCCCTGAATTTGAAAAAGCTTCGTTTGCCTTGAAAAATAAAGGAGATATGAGCGAAATTGTTCGTACTAAATACGGATGGCACATCATCAAATTGAAGGATAAGAGAGGTTTAGCTTCGTTTGAAGAGATGAAAAGCGAATTGAAAGCTAAAGTGACTAAAGATTCTAGATCACAGGTAGGGCGCGAGTCGTTGATTTCAAAAATTAAGACAGAATACAAATTTAAAGAAGTGTTAAAAGCCCGTGAGGAATTCTACAAAGTGATGGATACTTCATTGTTCGAAGGGAAATGGGACATAACCAAAGCGAAAGCTTTGAACAAACCTATGTTCTCTCTGAATGATAAAAATTACACTCAATCCGACTTTGCAACGTTTATTTCAAACCACCAAAGTAAACGTTCAAAAGCTGATTACAAAATGGTGGTAGATGGTTTGTACAAACAATTTGTGGATGAAACAGTGATTACTTACGAAGAGTCAAGATTAGATTCAAAATACCCTGATTTCAAATCTTTGATGCAAGAATATCGCGATGGTATACTATTGTTTGAGTTGACTGACCAAAAGGTATGGAGCAAAGCTGTAAAGGACACAACAGGCTCAAAAGCGTTTTACGAAAAGAACAAAACAAATTACATGTACGAAGAGCGTGCTGATGCTACCGTTTATGCATGTAATGATGAAAAAGTTGCAAAACAAGTTCACGAGTTGATGAAAAAGAAAAAATCAGAAAAGGACATTGTTGCCGTTATTAATAAGGATTCGCAATTGAATCTACAATCCGAAAGTAAAATATTCGTGAAAGGCGAAAATGAATACGTGGACAAAAATTGGAACCCTGGAACGTCAGTAGATATTAAAAGCGATAAAGATAAAAAGGTATACATAGTTGTTGCTAACAAGCTTATCAAGCCAGAACCAAAAGCATATCAAGATGCCAAAGGTATGGTGACTGCGGATTATCAAAATTATTTAGAAAAAGAATGGATAGCTTCTTTGAAAACGAAATATCCGGTTACTATTGACAAGGCCGTACTTTCAAAAGTAAAATAATTTTGATGAAAAATCAGTTTAAAGTTTATGACGATTCTATCGTCATAAACTTTTTTAGTTTTTATTACCATATTTATTGAAAAAAATCACTCGAAATATCATTCTGCTACTTTTTGTCAGCGCTTGTACTAACGATGCCAACAAAGAAGAACTTCGTGTTCCAATTGCACGAGCAGTTGCCGCTTATCTCTACGAAAACGATATTGAAAACATCGTGCCGAAAGGCACGCCATCCAAAGATAGTTTAGAATTGCTAAAAAAATATATTGATAATTGGATGCATGATGCATTGGTTGTTCAGAAAGCAGAAAACAATTTGACTGACGAACAAAAGAATGTTGAGAAACAATTACAGGACTTTCGTAATTCGTTAATTACCTATGCTTACGAGAAAGAACTTGTGAAACAAAAATTGGACACCTTGGTAGATATTCAAGAAATTGAAAAATACTATGGTGCGAATCAAGCCGATTTTCAATTGAAGGACAATATTATTAAAGTAATTTACGTTAAAGTAAATAAAAAGGCACCAAACATTGCAAAGTTACGTGCGCTTTATAAATCAGAAAACTTAAAGGATCGCGAACAGCTTACTGGTTATTGTCATCAGTTTGCCGAGAATTTCTTTTTAGATGATAACTCTTGGTTGTTATTTGATGACTTGTTGAAAGAAATACCAATCCAAGCATACAATAAAGAGTTATTTTTGCAAAACAACAGATATGTTGAAGTGAGTGATTCTGGATCAAGTTATTTTTTAAACATCAAAGGATTTAAAATTCGTAACAGTACATCACCATTAAGTTTTGAAAAAGAAAATATCAAAAACATCATTTTAAACAAACGCAAACTTCAGTTGATTTCAAAAATGAAGGAGGATGTATACAACGATGCTGCAAATAATAAAAAATTAGAAATTTACATCAATGATAAAAATAAAAAATAGCCTCACAGCAATACTTGTATTACTTGTAGTTGTTGCAAAATCTCAAGCACCCGAAGCAATAATTGATCGTGTGCTAGCTGTCGTTGGCTCCAACCCTTTGTTGCAATCTGAATTGGAAACACAGTATCAACAGATGGTAACTCAGCAAGAGCCCATTAATGCAAACACTCATTGCAAACTTATGGAAGAACTATTATATCAAAAACTTCTGTTAGCTCAAGCTCAAAAAGACAGTTTAACAGTAACAGATGCTCAAGTAGAGCAGGAGATGGATAGAAGGATGCACTTTTATATTCAACAGTTTGGTTCCGAAGAACGATTCGTTGCCTTTTATGGCAAGTCTGTGGATGATTTCAAAAACGATTTGAAGGATAATATACGTGATTTGCTTTTAGCTCAGCAGATGCAAAGCAAAATTACTGGGGATATTAATGTAACGCCAAACGATGTAAAATCATACTTTAATGAAATTCCGAAAGATTCAATACCATTGATAAATGCCGAGGTTGAAGTTGGTGAAATAGTGAAGAAACCCGTTATAACCGCGCAAGCAAAAAAGGATGCGAAAGAAAAAATCGAAGGAATTCGCCAACGAATTATGAAAGGAGAAAGCAGTTTTGCGGCTATGGCAGCTCTCTATTCGGAAGACCCCGGTTCTGCCAGTAAAGGCGGATTCTACGAACATATCCAACGTGGTCAATTTGTTCCAGAATGGGATGCCCAGGCTTTCAAAATAAAGAAAGGAGAAGTAAGCGAAGTTTTCGAAACCATGTATGGCTTTTTTATTATTCAATTAATCGAGCGAAGAGGTGATGAAGTAGATGCTCGAAGCCTTCTCGTTGCACCCAAGGTTGATGCTTCAGATTTATTAAAAGCCAAATTGGCTTTAGATTCTATCTATGCAAAGCTAGTGCTTGATACCACAACCTTTAGCGAGATGGCTGCAAAATATTCTGACAGTGAAGAAAGTAAAAATAGTGGAGGATTAATCGTTAATCCTTTAAATGGTTCTAGCAGATTTCAGATGGATGAAATTGGCCAAATGGACCAGAACGTTGCTTTTGCTATTGATAAGTTGAAAGTCGGAGAATACACCAAACCCATGCCATTTGGCACACGCGATGGTAAACAAGCGTATAGGATATTATATTTAAAAACGCATACATCACCACATTCTGCAAATTTGCTCGATGATTATCAAAAAATTCAAGCCATTGCCTTAGCCAAAAAACAGAACACCGCAATTCAAGCTTGGATTAAAAAGAAATTAGTTGGCACATACGTACACATAGCTGACGACTATAAAAAATGCAATTATTCAAACAAGTGGCTGAACGAAGCCAACAACTAATTTCAGTTTGTTTTCAAAATTACTTTACACGAAAAAATACCGTTTAACAATAAACATTCAATTTAAGGTTCAAAAAATAAAATACTAAAAATATGTATAAAACAGACGTAGAAGCAGTAGATGCTTTTTTGGTAAAATATAAAGAGCTTAGTACTGAAATTGGCAAAGTAATTATTGGGCAAGATGAAGTAGTAAAAGATGTGTTAATTTCTATTTTTAGCAAAGGCCATTGTCTTTTAATTGGCGTACCAGGCTTGGCAAAAACACTATTGGTTAATACCATTGCCGATGTATTAGGGCTTAGTTACAATCGAATTCAGTTTACTCCTGACTTAATGCCATCCGACATCATTGGTTCCGAAATTTTAGGAGACGATCGTCATTTCAAATTCATCAAAGGGCCTTTGTTCGCAAACATTATTCTTGCTGATGAAATAAATAGAACCCCTCCAAAAACACAAGCAGCCTTGCTCGAAGCAATGCAAGAAAGAAGTGTAACCACAGGAGGAAAAAGATACGAATTAGGGAATCCGTTTTTTGTCTTAGCCACCCAAAATCCAATCGAACAAGAAGGAACCTATCCTTTACCCGAAGCGCAATTAGACAGATTTATGTTTAATGTTTGGTTAGATTACCCTTCTTTGAATGATGAAATCACAGTTGTAAAAAACACAACATCCAACAAAAAGGTAGAACTTAAAAAAATACTCACTAATGATGAAATAATCTATTTTCAAGACCTAGTTCGTAAAATTCCAGTAACCGAAAATGTATTAGAATTTGCTGTGAAGCTTGCCTCTAAAAGTCGACCTAATACCGAACACGCTGCCGAAATAGCCAACAAATATCTATCATGGGGTGCAGGTCCAAGAGCCTCTCAGTACTTAATCGTTGGAGCAAAATGTCATGCCATGATAAAAGGAAAATATTCTCCTGATATCGAAGATGTAAAATCAGTTGCTGCCTCAATTCTACGCCATCGAATTGTTCTCAATTACAAAGCCGAAGCCGAAGGGATTTCTGTCGACAAAATCATTGCCGAATTATTAAAATGATTTTTTACCCCCTCACAGTAACCGTTAATCTAAAATTTTCAAGTATTCTAGATTTAATTATTAAATTTGTCTCAACAATAATTTATTAAAAACTTAAACTAATTAAAAATGAAAAAAATTTACACATTAATTACATCAGTTTTATTAATTTCTTCAACCAGTTTTTATGCTCAAACCATAAGCCTAAAGCAGGAATTCGAAGGGTTTGCTAATGGTTTCCATTCTACCATCGATAGCGTTGCCATTTCCCCAGGAAACGTTACAGACACACTTTGGTACACATTCGATTTAGATCTTATTCCAGATGGATCTGGTGCCTCTCGTCCAGATGGTTGGTTCTTTTCATATCCATACTCTGAGTTAAATCATGGTCCTACTGGTTATACTTACACTGATGGTACACCTGACTCTAACACCGTATTCAGTGCTAATTCATGGAACAATTTTGGTGAAACATCTTCCGGTTTAGAAGACAATTGGTTAGTTACTCCTAGCGTTGTTGTTGGACCACATGATACGCTATATTTTAAATCAGCCCCTCGTCAAACACCTCGTTATTGCGATGGTTACGAAGTATTGCTTTCAAATAGTAATAACGACCCAACATCATTCACCACAGTGCTTTCTACAGCAGCCGAAAACACTGCTCTTGGAACAGATACTACATACAGTACATTTACCTTCTCTTCAGGTTTCGTGCATGGTTTAGACGGAACATATATTGACATCGCTGCAGGAACCAACCCTTCTCACGCAGGTCAATTACGTCCCTTCACTATACCTTTAACAGCATATGCTGGTCAAACTATTTTTGTTGCATTCCACCACAATTCTCATGACGATAATTTAATTTCTATTGACGATGTTATTATCGGTAGCAATGTGTTCGCAGCAGGAGCTGGTATCTCAGAACATGGTAATGATATTTCTTTAAAAGTATCACCTAACCCTTCTAAAGACATTGTTCAAGTTGAATTCAATCTCACTTCCGAATCATCAGTAGTATTAAACATTAATGATGTTACCGGAAAACTAATATATACCGAGAATCAAGGAATGAGCGCTCAAGGAAACCACAAATCAACACTTAGCGTATCTTCTTTAGCAAAAGGTTTTTATACAATTACCGTTCAAACAAGCAATGGAGTAAGCGTATCAAAACTAATTGTTGAATAAAACAAATTCACTTCTTAATAAAAAAGCCTTTCGAGTTAATCGAAAGGCTTTTTTATTTATCAAACCACTTGTTTTAAATCAAACTTCAATTCAGGGCAAGTATAATTTAACCTCCCTCAACCCGAGACCAATGTCATTAAGTTAAGCAATAACTCTGAAAGAGCTAAATGTCAATAGCCCTCAATGAAATTGGGGGTATGATAACAAAACATCTTCCACAACTCCGAATGAAGTTGAAGGTATTATACAACGCCTTACTTTTCATTACACACCCATTGCATTTCACTACTCCCAACTTACATTTCACTACTCACGACTTATATTTCACTACTAGCGACTTACTTTTTGTTATTAACATTCAACTTTTGGATAAATACAACATAATTTTAGACAATGTTTCCCGCAAATTCATTATATTAATCCTAATTTCGAAAACAATTATAATATATTTGGATTTATTTAAGATACTTTTGAATTTTGTTACAATACTTCTTACTATTGACAACATTATTAACAAAACACAGTCAAACACCATGCTAACATTCGACCTCAAACCAATTTTTAAAGAACGTGCAATCGGAAATTCGTACACTTTTTTAGTCAAAGCAGGCCTATCACCCCAATCAGCCACCAAAATGCTAAATAGCCAAATCCGAATTTTCCGTTTAGACCACATCAAAATCGTTTGCCAATTACTCAACTGCACACCAAACGACCTACTCACATGGTCGCCCAAAACTGCAACCAAACTTCCCGAAACACATTCCTTAAACAAGTTAAAACGAAACAAATTCGACTTCCAGCTCCAAGACACTTTAAAGACAATGTCATTAGAACAATTGAACGAATTAGTAAACCTAATCAACAAAAAGAAACCAGAATAATTACTGAAACAAATGCTCAGCAAACACAATAATTCATACTGAGTAAAATCAAATCAAGAAAAGGCCATTCTTGATTTTAGAAGGTAAAAATAAAACGAAGAAAAATATCGAACCTGAATATTAATTATCCTTGTATTCCGATATAAAATGAAACTTTATTTCAGGATTCTTTTCCTGAGCCATTTGCAAAGCCCATGCCGATTCAGCTAAAAATACAGGCTGCCCTTCCTTATCCGAAGCAATATGATGTAATTTATCATGAATAAATTCCTCCAACTTTTTTTTATCGCTGCAATTTATCCAACAAGCCTTGTATAAATTGATATGTTCGTAATTACAAGAAGCCGAATATTCACTCTTTAATCGATGTTGAATAACTTCAAATTGCAAAGCACCTACCGTTCCCAACACTTTTCTATTATCAGTTCTTTTAGTAAAAAGTTGTGCCACGCCTTCATCAGTCAATTGTTCAAGTCCCTTGTTAAGTTGTTTAGTTTTTAATGGATCAGTATTTACAACATATTTAAACAATTCAGGCGAGAACTGTGGAATCCCTTTAAAATTCATCTTTTCACCTTCCGTAAGCGTGTCACCAATTTTAAAGTTACTCGAATCATACAAACCGATAATATCACCAGGAAAAGCTTCATCCACCACATTTTTTTCTTGAGCCATAAAAGCAGTCGGGTTCGAAAACTTCATGTTTCTATTATCCCGAACATGAAAATAATTCGTATTACGTTCAAATTTCCCCGAAACAATCCTAAGAAAAGCAATTCTATCGCGATGTTTTGGATCCAAATTAGCATGTATCTTAAAAATAAATCCACTAAAATTTTTGTCCGAGGGTTTCACTTCTCTTATATCCGTTGTTCTCCCTCTCGGTGAAGGCGCAATCTTGATAAATGCATCCAGTAATTCTCTCACTCCAAAATTATTCACTGCACTACCAAAAAAAACAGGCGAAACCATTGCTTCCAAATATTCCTCAGTATCGAATTTTGGATAACCAGCCTCAAGTAATTCCACATCATTTCGTAAGTTATTTGCATTATCTTCGCCTATCAAATTATCCAATTTACCATCATTCAAATCGGTTAATTCAATCGAGTTTTCATCCGTTTGTTTTTCTCCCGAATTAAAGATAGTCAAACTCTTTTGATATAAATTGTAAACTCCTTTAAATGTTTTACCCATACTTATGGGCCAACTAAAAGGACGTAAATCTATACGAAGTTCTTTTTCTATTTCATCCAATAAGTCAAACGGATTTTTTCCTTCCCTGTCAAGTTTATTTATAAAAACAATTACAGGAGTATTTCTCATTCGGCAAACTTCAAGTAGTTTACGCGTTTGTGGTTCAACCCCCTTTGCACAATCTATCAGCATGATTACACTATCCACGGCAGTAAGCGTTCGGTAAGTATCCTCAGCAAAATCTTCGTGACCAGGAGTATCCAATAAGTTTATCTTAATTCCCTTGTACTCAAAACCCATTACCGATGTAGCCACCGAAATCCCTCTTTGGCGCTCTATCTCCATAAAGTCGGAAGTAGTATGCTTCTTTATTTTATTCGATTTTACCGCACCCGCAGTTTGTATCGCTCCCCCAAATAACAATAGCTTTTCCGTAAGCGTAGTTTTTCCTGCATCTGGATGAGCAATAATTCCAAACGTTTTTCGCCTATCAATTTCTTCCTGTATGGTCATTCGTGTTAATTTAAAATAGTATAAATCGGAGTCGTTAAAATGATAAAAATAAAAAAACCCTATCGCACTTGCGTGTGAAAGGGTTCTAATAATATGAAAAAATGATTACTGTTTTTTCTCAGAAATACGAGCAGCTTTACCAGTCAATGCTCTTAAATAATATAAGCGAGCTCTACGAACAACACCTACTTTGTTTATTTCAACTTTGTCTATGTATGGAGAATTCACGGGGAACACACGTTCCACACCTACGTTATTACTCATCTTACGAACAGTAAATGTTTCGGTAGCACCACTACTGTTTCTTTGAATCACCACACCTTGGTACTGTTGAACACGTTCTTTATCACCTTCTTTAATTTTATAATGCACAGTAACCGTATCTCCAGCCTTAAATTTAGGGTGATTCGCTTTAACAGTTAATTGTTCTTCTGCATATTTTAATAATAAACTCATCGTTGTTTTTTTTAATAATTATTACGTTTCCCGAAAAAGGAGTGCAAATATAGCTTTATTATTGAAATAGTCGATAAAATATATAAAAAATTATTTGAGTAAGTCAGGTCTACGCGCTTTAGTATTTAAAATGCTTTGTTCGTGACGCCAATCTTCAATCTTAGCAAAGTGTCCAGAAAGGAGGACTTCAGGTACTTTCCATCCATTATACTCTGCAGGTCGAGTGTATACAGGAGGAGCTAACAACCCATCTTGAAATGAATCGGTTAGAGCCGATGTTTCATCTGAAATAGCCCCTGGAATAATTCTGATAATGCTATCACATATAACAGCTGCGGCTAACTCTCCTCCAGAAAGCACATAATCACCAATTGAAATCTCCTTTGTAATCAAATGATCTCTTACACGTTGATCAATTCCTTTATAATGACCACATAAAATAATTAGGTTATTAAGTGATGAAAGTTTATTTGAAATTCGTTGATTTAGGACTTCTCCATCCGGACTTGTGTATATCACTTCATCATACTCTCTTTCCTTTTTCAATGAAAGGATACAATTTGATATGGGCTCAATACTCATCACCATACCTGCTCCTCCTCCAAAGGGGTAGTCGTCTACTGATTTTTGTTTATGAGTAGAATAATCTCTCAAATTAATTAGATTTACTTCAACCAATCCTTTGTCTATTGCACGCTTTAAAATGCTATGACTAAATGGGCTTTCAAGAAGTTGAGGTAAAACAGTTATAATGTCTATGCGCATTTATGATATTGATAATACTTATTGAAAAATCGAACCGAATAATTTGAATTATTGAATCAATAACTTACCAGAATTAATTAATTTTTCTCCTTTCATTAATTTGTAATAGTATAACCCGTTATTCAAATTAGTTCGTTCCATTTTTATGACATTTGAGCTTAGGTTTGAGAATACCAATACTTCTTTTCCTAACACATCATATACGTGCAACTCGGTACCATTTAATTTCACCGTATTATCTATTGTAATAGTAGTAAATTCAGTAAACGGATTAGGAGCAACAGTTACAATTGCAGTTTCAGAATAGGTATCAATACCAATACATAAATCTACCTGTATAGTCGCAGAAGCACTGTTGGAACACATTCCATCACTGTATAAATAATCAATAGTATAAATACCAGCACCTGCTGCAGAAGGATTAAATATACTGTTGGTTACCGAAGTGCCTGTATAAATACCACCTGCAGGGCTTCCGCCTGTTAAAGTAAGTGCAGTTATATTATCACATACTATTCCTAAAGGAGCTAAAGTAACTACAGGCAGTGCTTGTCCGCTTACAGCAAAAGATTGAGAAGCCGATGCTCCGCAATTATTGTTTGCAGTTACAGTAATGTTTCCGCTTGTAGAATCAGCAGTTGTAGTAATGTTATCAGTGGATGAAGTACCAGTCCAGTTACTTGGTAATGTCCAGGTATAAGATGTTGCAGTAGCATCATTAATTACTGAATAGGTATTTGCCGAACCTTGACATACTGTTGCATTACCTGTAATTACTGATGGTTGAGCAGGCGGGTTATTTACAACCACAGTTATACTTTGTGCTGAACTGCTACCACAACCGTTATTAGCTGTTACAGAAATTGTACCACCAGTAGTTTCTTGTATAGGGGTAATACTATCTGTTACTGATGTACCAGACCAGGAAGCAGGCAATGTCCACGTATAATCAGTAGCATTAGCTACTGCATCTATATAATATGTTTCTGTACTGCCGGAGCAGATAGTAGTATTACCATAAATGGAAACAGCCACTGTTGGCAATAAATTAACAGCAACAGTGAATGATTGTGAAGCACTACTACCGCAAGCGTTATCAGCAGTTACGCTAATTGTGCCTGCTGTGTTTCCTGCAATCGCAGTAATATTATCTGCTGATGAAGTACCTGTCCAAGTAGCTGGTAATAACCAAGTATAGCTTGTTGCACCATTAACTGAAGCAATAGAATAGCTTTGTGATGATGCTTCACATACTGTGGAGTTGCCAGTAATTGCTACTGGTTGAGCAGGTATAGTATTTATACTTATTGCTAAAGTAGTTGCAGAGCTTGTAGTACAGCTATTAGAAGCGGTTACTGAAACACTACCTCCTGTTGCATCTGCTGTAACAGAAATACTGTTAGTAGTGGATGTCCCGCTCCAGCCAACAGGTAAAGTCCAGTTGTATGAAGTAGCACCACTCACAGGTGTTACAGAATATGTATTAGTACTGTTCACACAAATTAAATTGCTTCCACTAATAGAAGCAGGAGCAGGAAGTGTACTGGATACTGCTACTGCAAGAGATGAAATAGGTGAAGTTCCACAGAAATTTGTTCCATCCAAAGTAATTGTTCCTCCTGTACTGCCTGCTGTTACAGTAATTGTACTGGAAGTGCTTGTGCCTGACCAACCAGAAGGAAACGTCCAGTTATAAGTAGCACCAGGGAAATAATATGCATTGTACGTTTGTGTGCTGCCAGGGCAAACAGTAGTACTGCCTGTTATAGGGCTTACAATTGGAATTTTATTTACACCCACATTAAATGTAGATGGTGCTGATGAGCCACAAGAATTATTTGCTGTAACAGAAATTACATCCGACAAACTCAACGAAACATTGAATATTAATCCGCTTCCTGTATTTCCAGAAAGCCCTGTTGACCAACTATAAGAAGTAGCTCCAGCTACTGCACTTATACTAAATTGCTCAAGGACTCCCAAACAAACTGTAGGTGGCCCGCTGATAGCTCCCGGTTGTGCTGGTGCACTGTTTACAGTAATTGCCAATGTTTGTGCAGCACTTGTACCGCACGAGTTTGTTGCAGTTACAGTAATATTTCCTCCACCTGTACCTGCTGTTGCATAAATACTATTTGTAGTTGATGTTCCGCTCCAGCTACCTGGTAATGTCCAAGTATAAGATGATGCACCGCTTACTGCACTTACATTATAGGTATTAGTAGTGCCAGCACAAACTGTTGAGCTGCCATTAATTATGGATGGAATAGTAGGAATGGTGTTAGTTGTAATTGTCAATGTTTGCGGAGATGAAGTACCGCAGGCATTAGTTGCAGTAACAAGAATGGTTCCGCTATTTGCATTTGCAGTTGTTGATATGCTTGTGGATGTTGAACTACCAGACCAGTCACTTGGTAATGTCCAATTATAGGATGTAGCACCGCTTACAGAACCAATTTGATAAGTATTATTACTACCAGAACAAATAAAGGTATTACCAAGAATTGATGCAGGAGCTGTTGGTGCAGAATTTACAGCAACAGCAATTGATTGTGCTGAACTACTTCCACAAGAATTATTTGCTGTTACAGTTATGTTTCCACTTGTAGTATTTGTAATCGCACTTATACTTATTGTGTTAGAAGTCCCCGACCAGCCGCTTGGAGTAGTCCAGGTATAAGAAGTAGCACCACTAACAGCAGTAATAGAATAGTTTTCTGCTGTACCCGAACAAACTGTTGTATTTCCTGTTATGGATGAAGGTTGTGCAGGAGTAGTATTTACAGTAATTGCAAGTGTTTGTGCCAATGAACTTCCACAACCGTTATTAGCAGTAACTGTAATGTTGCCTGCTGTGGTACTTGCTGTTGTTGTAATACTATTTGTAGTTGATGTTCCACTCCAACCGCCTGGTAAAGTCCAGGTGTATGATGTAGCACCGCTTACAGCACTTACATTATATGTATTAGTACTACCAGAACAAACTGTTGAATTGCCTGAAATGGATGCAGGGCTAGCAGGTATAGCATTAACAGTTACGGATAATGATTGATTAGAACTTGTTCCGCAACTGTTAGTTGCTGAAACTAAAATAGCACCGCTGCTTGTGTTGGAAGTAGCTGAAATACTGGTGGATGTTGAAGTACCCGTCCAGCCACTTGGCAATGTCCAGTTATAAGAAGTTGCTCCCAATACAGAACCGATATTATAAGTATTTGTACTTCCAGAACAAATAGTAATATTACCTAAAATAGTTGTAGGAATAGTAGGAGTAGTATTTACAGTAATAGCAAGTGTTTCTGATGAAGAAGAACCGCAGGAGTTAACAGCAGTAACTGTAATGTTACCCGAAGTAGCACTAGCCACCGGATTAATATTTATAGATGAAGAACTGCCTGTCCAGCCGCTAGGCATAGTCCAGTTATATGATGTAGCACCGTTAACAGTAGTAATAGAATAGCTTTGAGAAGTACCAGAACAAACAGTTGTATTGCCAGTAATAGCAAGTGGTTGCGTAGGTGCTGTGTTTATGCTTATTGCAACTGATTGTGCAGTACTGCTTCCGCAACTGCTGTTTGCAGTAACAGTAACATTACCTGCTGTTGAATTTGCAGTAGCAGTAATGCTGTTAGTAGTTGATGTTCCGCTCCAACCGCTTGGTAAAGTCCAAGTGTAAGATGTAGCACCACTCACAGCTGATACACTATAAGTTGCTGTAGTACCGGAACAAACTGTTGTATTACCTGAAATAGCAACAGGAGTAATAGGAATAGAATTTACTACCATTGTAGTATTTGTAGAATTTGCTGTTGATGTGGTAACACAACTTGCATTGGATGTTAATACCACATAAAGCACATCACCATTAGCTAAAGCGGCATTGGTATAAGTACTGCCAGTGCCCACATTATTATTATTTAATTTCCATTGATAAGATGGAGATGCACCGCCATTTGTTGGATTAGCGGTAAACGTAACACTTGTACCTGCACATATAGTTCCTGATGGAGATGAAGAAACAGTAACTGACGGTGTTAAGTTAGCTGATACCGTCATTGTTATTGCATTAGATGTGGCAGGGCTTCCCGCTACACAAGGCAAGTTAGATGTCATTATACAAGTTACAACATCATTATTATTTAATGTAGAAGAAGTATAGGTTGGACTGTTTGTTCCTACAGTAGTAGTATTTACTTTCCAAACATATACCGGTGTACTACCCCCATTTGCAGGGGTTGCAGTAAATGTTACTGAATTTCCTGTACAAATGGTATTTGATGGAGAAGCTGAAATAGCAACAGAAGCAGTAGTTCCACCTGTGGTAACTCCAATGTGAACTGTATCAGACAATATACAAGCACCGTTTATAGATTGTACTGTATAGGTTGTAGAAGTAGCAGGTGTAGCCACAGGGTTAGAAATATTAGTTGCTGATAATCCTGATGCTGGAGTCCAGTTATAATTAAAACCACCAGTAGATGTAATGTTTACAGGCACACCATAACATACAGAAGTTGAATGTGGAGATGCCACCAAATGCCCATTTCTTATAGTAAAGTAAGCATCACTTAAATCAAAAGTAGTACTAGGTGCGGCTGACGATTGCACTCTTAACAATACGGTATTCGAGTTAATAGTATTAGGTACTAACCAATCGTAAGTATGCGAAGTAGTCGCATAATTACTAACAATTGTTGTCCACGTTGTTCCACTGTTTAATGAATAAGCAAGGTTGTATGTACCTATTGTACTTGGCTCTGTCCAGGTAATTGTTTTGGTATGGCATCCGTTTAATGTATCGGCAATTCCATTTGGCGATGATAATGTAATTGCCGCAGGAGTAGTACTTATTATAAATGCCACATCACTTGTATCACCTTTGCAGGAGTTAATATTATCTTTTACCCATATTCTGCAATTGTTTGAAGGGTTATTGGGAACAGTCCAAGGATAAGTATTGTTAGAAGTATTATATCCTGTTACAATATTTGTAAACGTACTTCCCCCATTAATAGAATAATATAAATCATATAAATTAGAGATACCATCAGACGACCAAGTAATGTTGAATACGTTACCCACTTGCATTATCCCTCCAAAGTTTGGTTGAATTAATGTTACCGGTTTAGTGATTGAAAATACAGCATCACTTTGGTCAGCATAAGAAGCACTTATTGCAGTAACTCTCACCAATGCTTGGTTGGTTGGGATGTTACCTATGTTCCAGTTATAAGTAGCAGGGTTTGTACTTGCACTCCAGTTATTAATAATAAGTATCCACGATGCTCCATTGTTTACAGAGTACTCAATCTTGTATGATGTCCAGGCAGGTGCACGATCAAATGTTATGGAGGTTACTGTACACCCTCCCCAAATAGTTACACCATTATTTCCGTTTGGAGTGAGCACAGTTACTGGTGGTTTAATTGTAAATAAAGCATCACTCACATCCGTTAAACTTGGGTATTGATAGTTGCTTAATCTTACCAAACATTGTGTGCTGCCTAAAGCAGGTAAGTTCCAATAATAACTTCCATTGTTAGTGGCTCCATTTACAATAGAAGTCCAGGTTGCACCGTTGTTTAGTGAATACTCCAATACTGCATAAGTATAAAGGGTACTAACATCCCAAGTAATATAGTATCCATCTCCCGCATATATTACTTCACCACCATTAGGAGTTAATAAAAGTGGTTGCGCGGGGGTGATGGTGAAATAAGCATTATTTAAATCATACTTACAGGTAGAAATAAAATCAATTACTTTTATTATACAAGTTGTACTGTAGGTGTTTGGTACTGTCCA
>CAIWDF010000045.1 GCA_903911435.1 uncultured Bacteroidota bacterium | reverse complement strand
TGCAGTGTAAAAGAAATTACCTTTGAAATCTTTATATTCTCTGAAATTTTCACAAAGATATTTAGTTAACCTTTTCTTGTGTGTATCATCAGAATTTATTAATAAAATTTTATGTGTTTCTTCAAATGATAGTTTAATTATTTGTTGACTAATATTTAATCTGACAAGTTCATTCCATTGCTTCGTTATATTAATCTTTTTATCCAATTTTGATAAACATGTTATCGCATTATCTAATAAAGCAATGTCTAGATCTCTAATAATTTCTTCTAAAATTTCAACAAAGTGAAGATGTTCAGCATATTTATTAATATCTTCTTTTGTTCCATCATTTAGTGTTTGAAGTAAATATTTCCTTAATGGTATTTGTTTTGCAATTCCTGAATCAACACCATAAGTTAATGATGAAATATTCTCCTGAAGTTCTTCCGAGTTCTGAACAATCTTTTCAATTTGTTTCAAATATTGACCAGATAATATGGACTCAACAGGAGATTTTAAAATTTCATCTTTCTTTAATACAAAAATTGCAATATGAAGTAAAGATATTTCTTCATTCCAAGTTCGCTTTAAAGATACAAGTTCATTAATAAAAGCAATTATATCACGTGGAGTAAAATCTTGTCTAATCACTCCAAAAATTCTTTGGATTGTTTCCTTATCTTCATTTTCGCTATTTCCAAAAGCTTCGTTATAAAATATATTAAATATTTTTTTCCAAGCAGTCATTACTGGCGGTGCCACCCTATAGATTACAGGAAAAGTTTTATTAATAAAATGAGAAATAATTTCATAATTTTTCGCTTCATCTTTACTATCAAGAGAAAAATTATTTGCTAAATGTTTTTTATCAAAAGGAATAATAACCCATATATTTGGATAGCCATTGCTATCTGCAAAAAAGGTATGAATAGAAGACCATAATTCTTTTACCTTATCAGGAGGCAATCTATCCATATTATCAAAAACAATAATAAGTTTCCCTTTGCCATCAATTGTGGTTGATACATCCTGCATCCATTTTCTAAAATCAGCAACTGAAGGCTCATCTTCGCTAATAGTTTCAAATGTTATATCTTCTCTAACTTTATCATCATATATAGCCAAGAGATAATCAATGTTTCTATATTTTTCATTTCTAATACAAGCGATTAACCATATTATCAAAGAAATTAAAATTGGGGCAGCCACAACCAAAGATGACCAATATGATTTAATTGTATTTACACTTGCTATGTAATAAAAAAAAGGCAAGGAGATTGCGGTGAAAAATGCAACAATAATTCCATATCCAATTTTAGGGTAGCTTTTAGTTTCGGTTTCAAGTTTTCTAGATAATAAATATGTTAGCTTTTGCTCCCAAGTTACATTTCTTAATTCCCCATTTTTTATTTTTATAGAGGTAGTTCCAGTTAATATTTCTTTTGCTACTAATTCCGAAGTAAGGGTTTCTATAAATGACCGTCTTTGTAAATCTTCTTGATGACCCCAAGCATCGTATTCAAAAAGATAAAAACCATCACCTAATTTGTTATTTAGAATTCTAATCACGTTTGATTTTCCAGAACCCCATTGTCCATCTATCCCAATTATTTTTGGAATCTTATCACTCGCTTTATGCGAATCAATATGGTTTTTAATAGCATCAGCAACCCTGTCGGCTGACCCTCCTTCAAACTTGTCAATTCCGTGAGGAATGTTTTGAATAAATTTTGGTTGTTCTTTTTTGCTCACTTTGTTTCTGTTTTAGTTGTCTGTTCGTTGAGATAAAGTTCGTTACACGCGCTATCGGCATTACGTCTAACTAGTTTATATGTCTCATTTCATTCGACAAATCTCAACATATACAGATAGATTTTTCAGACTTTGCATTTGTACAAATTATATTTCATTCTTCCTTTTCCCTCACCCCTAAAAACCACCCTCTCACCTTTAAGTTAGAATCGTTTGGCGAAGATAATGATAAGGTTTTAGATTTGCAATGATGTTTTCGGGCGCAAAAACAAGTTTTGAGGATTTACGGTGGTTAGCGGAGGAAAGAAAATTGAAAAATACCGAAATTCGGTAGATGAAAAAAAGGGCAAAAAGGGGCAAAAAAAATCCTACACCTTGCGGTGCAGGATTTTTTTTGTTCACTTAAGCTACTCTTTTATTAGATAATAATATTCGAAAAAAGTAGTTTGTCTTTTCTTGTTTTGATGCTCGAGTTAAAGTAATATAGTTGCCATCGGATTGTAATTCTTCACATGTTGATTGTATTTCTTCATACATGTGGAAGTTCTCTCCATATATGTGGAAGACTTCCCAATGTATGATGAACATCTCTCTATATATAGGGAACATCTCTCAATGTATGTGGAAGACTTCTCAATGTATGAAGAAGATCTCTCAATATATGTGGAAGACTTCTCAGTATATGAAGAAGATCTCTCAATGTATGTGGAAGACTTCTCAGTATATGAAGAAGATCTCTCAATGTATGTGGAAGACTTCTCAATGTATGAAGAAGATCTCTCAATATATGTGGAAGACTTCTCAGTATATGAAGAACATCTCTCAATGTATGTGGAAGATCTCTCAATGTATGTGGAAGACTTCTCAGTGTATGAAGAACATCTCTCAATGTATGGAGAACACTTCTCAATACACTGATTTTACCTTGTTAAAACTTGATTTAGGTCTTTGCAATTAATTAAAGCTATTGTTTATCATGGAGTTAAAGGTCACCTCTTCCTTTAGTCACCTCTCCCCTTAATCCCCTCTCCACAAGAGAGGGGTGTGCATCGTGTAGGCATTAGCGAATAGGTGGTGGTAATATATTTGGTTACATCACCAAACAGCTAACAAGTGTTTGTATTTGCTAATTGGTAAATTTTGTTTTCTTGAAACCAAAGTATCCTAATAAATTCTCGATTTGAAAACTCATTACACAAGTTTGTGCAAACATTACACATGTTTGTGTAAACATTACACATGGATGTGGAGATATTACACATGTTTGTGTAAACATTACACATGGTTGTGGAGATAGTGCACATGTTTGTGTAAACATTGCACATGGTTGTGGAGATAGTGCACATGTTTGTGTAAACATTACACATGGTTGTGGAGATAGTGCACATGTTTGTGTAAACATTACACATGGTTGTGGAGATATTATACATGTTTGTGTAAACATTGCACATGGTTGTGGAGATAGTGCACATGTTTGTGTAATTGCATTTAAATCAAGAAAAGTAAGGTTCAAAACAAGTAGTAATAGTGCGCGAATAGCTTGATAATGTGCTTAATAACATTGGCCAATAGACCTCTCCCCTTAATCCCCTCTCCACAAGAGAGGGGTGTGCTTCGTGTAGGTTGTTCTGCAAAGGGTTTTGAGATTTCTCACTACGTTCGAAATGACAGGTTTCGTGGGTAGATTTTGAGGAAAAGTAAGGCGGCAAAGCCGCCTTACTTTTCCTCTTTCTTCTAAAAAATTGCTGTCATCCAGAGCGCAGCGAAGGATCTCATTTTTAGGCAATGGTTAACAGTTAATTGGCAATAGGGGGAGGTGCTTCGTGTTTCTTTGCGCCTTAATGTCTTCGTGGTGAAAAAATCCAACAACTAACAACCAACAACTAAACTGTGTCTTGGCGGTGAAAAACCTTACTTACGTTAAATCCCCTATTCGCTATTACCTATTGGCTGTTGCCTTATTACAACTAATGAATATTCCCTACAACGGTTTTTAGTTTTTGTTGCACTTGGGTGGCAATGTCCATTAGCGAATCGTTTTTGACGGCAATCATAGATGCTACAGGGTCGACTGCAAACACTTCGATGCTACCCGATGGGAGTTCTTGAACTACGACATTGCAAGGCAGAAAAACGCCTATTTTGTCATCGGTCATGAGTATTTTGTGTGCAAACTGGGGATGGCAAGCGCCTAGTATTTTGTATTTTCTAAAATCGACATCTATTTTTTTCTTGAAGGTTTCTTTCATGTCAATTTCGGTAACCACCCCGAAACCTTGTTTTTTCAATTCCTCGGTCACTAGTGCTATCACTTGGTCGAAGCTTTTGCCGGTAATTGTTTTGCTAAAATAATAAGTCATATTTGTTTGTTTTTATTGGATAGGAGGTAGGGCTTATTTGCCTAAAATTATTTTCTATGCTGCAGTTTTTAAATTTCGGATTCCAATACTTGTTGTTTATTGAATCCTGATTCATAAAGTTGTTGATGAAGAGGGACAAAAGGGCGAGTGTATTTCTCATGAACATTTATTTAAAATTCAAATGTACACAATATTTTTTGTTTTTGTTCGTTGTATTGTTTTAAGGTTGATGAAGTCAATGGCATCAAGTAATTTTTGATAAAAAATGAAATTGATGAATATTTGAACTTGAAAATAGAAAACGCAATTGTTGTAAGTGGTGTTTAGGATGTATCTTTTGAGAAACATCAAATAGAAGATGGATTTGCGCTTTCATAATGAGCAACTATCGGGGCAGCCATAGCCAAAAGGCAGGCATATTAAAGGCTCCGATGATAATGACAGTGATTAATTGAAACACCATGAGAAATAAATCAATCATCATTACTACCCTATTTTTCGCAATAGCCAAACTTGCATTCTGTCAAGGAACATGGATACAAAAATCTAATTTTATTGGTACTCCAAGGTATTATGCCAAACAATTTGAAATTAATAACAAGGGCTATGTATTAACAGGCGCTAACAATTTCAACTTATATGCTGACCTTTGGGAGTACAATCCGGTGAATGATACATGGACACAAAAGGCCAACTTCCCGGGAGCAGCACGTTCGACCGCTGTGGCCTTTGCCATAGGCAATAAAGGGTATTTTGGAACAGGAGCCATAAGTTTGAATTATTTTAATGACTTCTGGGAATACGACCCATCATTGAATTCATGGACACAAAAAGCTGATTGTTCATCAACCGTGAGAGAAGGTGCTGTTGGATTTTCAATAGGTAATAAAGGGTATATCGGTTTAGGTTTCTCACTTTCTGATTTTTGGGAATACGACCCAAGTGCAGACACTTGGACTCAAAAATCGGATTTCCCGCCAGGAGTAAGAGATGTAGCCGTTGGTTTTTCGATTGGAGATAAGGGATATGTTGGTACGGGTTCAGGAGGTGCATGGGATTATAATGATTTTTGGGAATACCAACCTTTGACAGACACGTGGACTCAAAAAGCCAGTGTTCCTGGTGGTACACGATATGGTGCAGTTGGATTTTCGATCTGCGATTATGGCTATGTATGTGGTGGGTGGAAAGCAATTGGACTAGGAAATGACTTATGGCAATACAATACAACCATGAACACTTGGGTGCAAAAAGCGGATTTTGCTGGAGGGCAAATAACCGCACAAATAGCTTTCGTTATCCAACAAAGAGCATATATGGGTACTGGCGCTGACTCCGCATACCATAATAGAACTGACTTTTGGGAATATATTCCAGACGATACTTGTAAGCTAGAAGGTGTAGATGAGATGGATAATTCAATGTCGTTTTTGCTCTATCCAAATCCTAATTTTGGCGAAATGACCTTAGCATACAATTTTCATAATTCCGAAACAGCAACATTTAATATATTTGACGTGGCAGGTCGTTTGGTAAAAAAACAAATATTGGTAAGTGAAAGTAAGAAGACTACAATAACTGCGGAAGAATTAAGTGCCGGTGCTTATTATTACCAAATATTACTTGGAGAACGTAAAGTTAAATCAGATAAATTAATCATTATTAAATAACCAAAGCATCTTTCTTAATAATTTAGCTATTTTGTAATTAAAGAGTGAATGGCTTTATTTATAATCGTTTCATCACCTTATTGCAAAGCATTTTGGTGAGTGGCAATACTAGCCAACTGAGGATAACACCTGTGAAATTGGAAAGTAAATCGAGTAGGGTGAAGGTGCGATAGGATAAAAAGTATTGGATGCCTTCGGTGCTCAGGGCAAGCATTAAACCAAAGATAAACCAGGTGAGGGTAGAGGAGAGGTGGAGGAATCGGTTGGTGAACAAACAATAACCAATGCTCATCCAAGGTGAAAAAAATAAGATGTGATAAATATGGTCTAGTCGAATTTGGAAGTAATAGGTATGGTCGGCTCGGTAACTTATTTCTTTGAATGGAAACACGGCAATGCCAAAAAGAATAATTATATAAACGAAAACGATAACGACTCTTGGTGTTTTCATTCAACGATTACTTAATCAGAAAACGTTTGACCTGATTCTTTAGGTTTTGCACCACTAGTTCTTTTCCCCATTTCAATTTGTTGTCGGTCCAACGTTGCGGATGACAAGTAAACATAATTTGATTGGGAAGTTGCCCATTGTTGGCAGCATCTATGATTTGCTGTGTGGCATGAAAAGAAAGACTACTGCCCAAATTTACTTTATCGCGCACACTTACCTTTTCTCCGTCCCACCTTCGGCCTGTATCGGTTAAATAATACACTTTTTGGAAATCGACATCAAAATAAGGTTCGCCAATAATATCATAATCGCGGTAGTTGGCATGTTTCCACAAATCTTTCGAATCCCATTTCGACATGGGGCTGCCATGCATACAGATGGTAGAGACAGGAGCAAGTCTTCGGAGTGAAGTGAGGTTGTTTTCGAAATCAACGATGGCTTCTTTCATATCTCCATTGCAAGTGGTCAAACACTCGTAATGGTAACCTATCTCATGCCCCAATGAATAAATTTCTTTAATCACATCTTCGTTCCAGCTTTCGGGCACCGCTCTGAAATAATACGAAGCTTTTACATTGTTTTCGGCTTGAATTTTTGCAAAAGCAAGCGAGTTAAATGGCAATAAATCGACATCGTGTCGCAATACGATACTCCTTTCTTTGGGTGCAAGAATAAATTCGGAGAAATGTTGGAAATGGTATTGCTGCTTTATTAAAGCCGATAAAAGTTCTTTGTAAGTTTTTACTGTAAAATCCATATTAGTCTAATCTATCAAATCTAATTCCATGGCGAGATAAATATTTTGAGAATTCTTCGCCTAAATCGGTACTTCCTTTTCTTGTTTTATCGTGTAGGTTTAAAATCATTGTGGCTTTAATATCGGCTGATTTAGAAGGGTAGTCAACCACCAGTGTGTCGATATGCGCAGGAGGTGCATATTCATTTTTCAAGTCATGGATGTAAACCAAATACATTTGTTTCTTGTTTTTGATGACTTCTAAGGTATAAACCCCATCAATGATGGTTAAGCTATTTACAATGTTATTATAATTTAAATATTCAGCAAACTCGTTGATGATTGTAACTAAAATATCGTTTCGTTTATCCGATGTTATTTTTGCAGGATAATTTTCTTTCAGAATTTTGGCTGGAGTGCCAGCAGCCATCACATTAGAAGGGAGATTTGAACTTATTAAAGAGTTAGCACCTATCACCACTTCGTCACCAATAGTAACACCTGGCATGATAAAAACACGCCATGGCAACCATACTTTTCTTCCTATCGTAATAGGCGCAAATGTAACCGGAAAGCCGTCTAACTGATTGAGCCACGAACCATGAGTAAATAAAAGGCAATGACCTCCAATGCCCGAATCATCTCCTATTTGAATAGGCATGGTGGTGTTAATGAAAGCGTATTCCATTATTATTACACGTTTGCCTATCTTAAGCATTGATTGAGGTGTTTTGGTGCCGCCTACGATGACATTTTCATTAATCCTTGCATCTTCGTCAATGGAAAGATCGCCAGTATCAATCATGGTTAACGAACCGATGGTGACATAACGAGCGATATGGATGGTGCGTGCCCGAATAACAGAAATAAAACCAATTTTTGTATTGTCGCCAATGATTACATTCTCACCAATAATAACGCTTCCAAGACCAATAGAAACATTTTTACCAATCTTGTATCCCTTGAATTTATAGATAAGCACCTTGAGAAATGACGGAAGAAATCCGATTAAAACCATTTCTACCACAGGTATTTTATTTTTCTTTATCAGCATTTTCGAAATGCAAATTTACAATGTTAAATGATAAATTACAGGAATAATTTAAATAATGACGATTTCAGATTCAAGGTTCATTCACCAAAGGATAAAGTTTAGGAATACGATTGATACCTTTTATCACTGGTTCGAATTGGAGCCCAACAATCTCTAGGTACCAACGCAAGGTTTCGTACCTCACCTCATTTTCTACATTGGCTTTGGCCAGTGCAGTTTCTCGGTCTATCATTCCTTCGCGTATTTGGTTGCTTCTAAAGGTATCGTTTTCGGTAAATCCTGCTACTGTGTAATAAATATAATTGTAAAGACTAGCAGTGCCATCGCCAATGCGCCAAGTAGATTCGGTATCGATGGCTTTTTCCCAATTGTATTCATTTTTAATTAGGCTTTCTACTTCTTGTTCGTTCCATCTATAATAATCGAATAAGTGGAAATAATCTTTTTTAGGGGCAATGTATCGCACGGCAAACGAACCAAGACTATCAAATACCGATTGATTGATGTAAGTCGGGCTATTGATTATGTTTTTGGTTACAAAGCCTAAAAGTCTAAGTTTGTTTATCGCACTGATGGAATAAATTTGTTTTTTTACATACTGAGGATTGAGGCCTGCAAATCCTGTTTTGAAATTGGTGTTCTCAAGCGAATTGGCTCCCCAGATGTTCAAATCGATGCCCGTTTGTTTTTTCACCACATTGCAATAATGAAAGAAATATTTGTCGCCAGCCATGAAAAGAGGCACCATGCCAAGGTTAGGATGTTTGAGCCAAGCTTCGATGTTTTTTTTAATGTTCTCTCTTTTCCATCGAATATCAGCCGACACCACTATGTTTTCTACTCCCATCTTACCACATACCTTAGCGATGTTGCGCCTTGCAAGGTCAGTTACCATGCCCCAATCATAAGTGAAAGCAATGGGGTTTAATCCCAATTCGTATTTCACTACATGCAACGAATAGGTACTGTCGCGCCCACCACTGAAAGGAACAATACAATCGGCCTTACCATCCTTCCGTTTATAAGGAGCCACAAGTTTTTTTAATTCATCAAAATTTAAATTATGTGTTTTAGGATGGTGATTATTACAAAAGTTGCAAACTCCTTTTTCATCAAACACAATAAATGGAAAGGTTTCGGGCAAGATACAGCGTGTACATCTTTTCAAATGATTGATGGATTCCAAATTATTTTCGAGCAATTTGTAAAGATGTTCCTCCTTGCTTCTATTGATAAATTCCATTGGGTCAATCACTACTTCGGTATCGAAATCACCCTTTAAATGGATAGAGTGATATTGGCAAATAGGATGTAAAGCAGGAGTATAATCAGTTTTGCTTTTTACTTTTTGATTGAAGCTGGAGAGTTGAAAAGTGTTAACATTCAGAATAACTCCTTCGAATGCTTTTACTTGATGTATCTGATAATTGAGGGCTTGTTTTTTTAAAACATGTTTCAAAAAATACTCTTCGGAGGCAAACAAAAGAAAGTCTTTTTCGAGGATATAATAAAGCGAACCATTGTTGGTAAACAAAGCAATTTCGTTGCGGTCGTCAAATAACAAAGCGCAGGATACAGTACCTTCTATCACATTCATGGCATCGGCAATGGCCGTTTGCAATGCCGAATGTTGCATATTTTTACTAATGAGGCTCAGGAGTATTTCAGTGTCTATTTCATAGTCACGTTTCAAATCAGGAATTGCTTTCCAAAGTCGAGCATCGTTCACGATAATGCCGTTGTGTATACCCACCATGCCATCCTTCACCACCGGTTGATTGTTTTCGGTTTTTAATTGCGAACCATTGGTAACAAGTCGCGCATGACCAATTACTTGAAATTCTTCACCTTTTTTGTATTGAGCAATGGATTTGTTGAGGATAGCAGTAAATTCATGATTCTTGATCAATGTTGTAATGGGTACATCGCCTTTTATCAAGTCGAATTCTTCTTTCGAAGTTTGCTTAAACACCATTCCAGACGAATCTTGCCCTCGAGCAAGAGACACTTTAGCCACTGTTTTAAGTGTCTTCGCTATAAACGAAGGCGAATGATTAGTGTTTGCTTTTATTACAAGTCCGAATATCCCACACATTATGCAATCAATTTAACAATTAATTCATTGTATTGTTCCGCAATTTTTTTCCAAGTATAATCTTTTGCCAATTTATTATAGGCTTTTTCAATTCGCTTTGTTAGTTCCTCTTCATTGGCTAAAGCGAAATTAATTTGATTAGCTAAGTCGTCTACATCATTGTTTTTAAAAAACACCACTTCCGTTTCATCAAACAACGCTATGTTCGATTCTATGTCGGATGCAATAACTGGAGTTTTTACTGATACTACTTCTAGCAACATGATTGACATAGCTTCTTGTAGGGAAGGGAAAACAAAGAAACGTGCTTGTTCCACTAAGTCAAATAATCTGTTTTTATCTTTGATAAGACCTAAGAACTCAACATTCATTCCTTCGGTAAGCTCTATGATTTCTTTTTTATATTTATCAGTTTGTTCTAAGCTTCCTACAATTTTTAGTTCTATGTCTAGATTCAATTTTTTAATTGCTTTTAATACCAGGTGAAGTCCCTTGATGTCGTAGATTCTAGCTGCTGCGAATAAAATATAATTACCTTTCTTTGATTGTTTCAAAGGACGATGAGCATCCACACCCGTTGAAATTCCATTTGGAATGTAGAGGATAGGTTGTTTGTATTTCTCTTTAATAAAGTCGGCATTGGGTTTAGAAACCGAAATAACTTCGTTCGCAAATTTTAAATTCAAATATTCAGAAAAACGAAAGAACCAATTGAGAATCCGCGAAAACTTCGGGTCGTCATAATGATGTACTCCATGAAAGGTAACAATTAATTTGTTTCTTATTCGTAAAAAAGGAGTGATGAATCCTGTGCTCGCGTGATGGATATGTATTAAATCGTATTTGTGAGTTAGGCAATGGAATAGGCATTTTAAAGTATATACCAATGTGTTAATGCTACCATCCCCGAATTTCCTAAACACCACTTGTCGGTATCCTTCAAAAATTAATTTGTCGGGTGAAGTATGAGAAGAAACACTTAGAATGGTGAAATCAAAATCGTCTTTTAATTGTTCTACCAGATTTTCGCCAACTGCAGCAGCACCTCCAAAAGCAGGGAGTCCTTTCAAACCGATAACAGCAATTTTCTTTTTCATTTTATTTCCTTTCAATCAGTTCAAGATAGTGCGAAAGCATTGTTTCAACCGAAAATTCATTCTTTATTTTGGTATACCCATTTAGTCCAAATTTTATTCGTTGTTCGTATGAATTGACTAGCGATTGAAGACAAAACGCGATAGATTCATAATCGCCAATCTTGCATACATTTCCTGTAACACCATTTTCCACCAAATACTTCGAATCTCCTGCATCGGTAGTTACGATTGGTAATCCATATGCCATAGCTTCCATTATCGAATTTGACGTGCCTTCCACTTTTGATGTAATTAGAAAGATGTCGGCATTATTTAATTCGTGCTTAACATCTGGATTGATTACCACTTTCACTACATCTGATAATTGTTTCTCGTCAATAAAACTCCTTAAGTTTTTTTCCTCTGGTCCATATCCGGCTAAAATAAACTGAAAACGATGAACAGGGTTTTGTTTCTTCAAAAGTTCGATGGAACGAAGCGCAATGATAAGGTCTTTTTCCCAAACAAACCGGCTCAATGCAAGTATTTTTACAGGCATCGATTCGCTTTTTTTGTTAAAGGTTGGCAAATCTCCAATGCAATTGTGGATCACCAAAATTTTGTCTTTATCGAAACCATGCTCGATGAGGTATGGACATGCAGCATGGTTGTTGGATATTGTGTACGTTAAAAAATGATTATGAAGAAAACGTTGGACGATAAACTTTTTTCGTTCAATTTTCTCACTTCGTATTCCTCCAATTTTAGTCTTTATTCCAGCCATGGTTCCTATGATAGCGTTAATAAAATTGGTGGTGGCTAAATAGGAAATCAGAATGGCTTCTTTGTTTTTTCGAAATAAGGAAAATAGCTTTAATAGTTTTGAGAAATGATTACCATGGAGTCGAATAAGCTGGATTTTATCATTAGTTGCTAAAGACAGATAAGAACTATCAACTTGATTTCCATAATACACAATCATAGTTACTCGATAATGCTGAGCAAGTGCGTTAGCTAAGTATAGGCACTGTCTTTCAGCACCACCAGGTTGAAGCGTATTAGTAAGTATATAGAAAGTAGTTGATGTTGATTTGTTCATGAATTGTTAAGTTTGTTCAACTTTTTTATCGATCTGATAATACCTTGTGGTACAATTTCTCGAATTCACTACCCATGAATTCTAGAGAAAACTTATTGTTTATAAGTTGTTTGCCCATTTGGCCCATCTGTTCTCTTTTTTCTTCGTTGTCAATCAAATCCATTATTAAGTTTGCAATGTGTTCTACATTATCGTTAGCTAAGAGATAGCCGGAAACATTTTCTTGAATCAGCTCTTCTGTTCCTCCATATTTATGAGCAATAACGGGTTTACCTAGCAACATGTATTCCATGATGGAATTGGAAATTCCTTCACCATTAGTGAACAAGACGCCAATATCACATGCATTAACAATGCTTTCGACTTCATTAGATTTACCCAAAAGTAAAACTTTATTTTTGTTTTCGATGCTGCATTTCACCTTTTCAAACAGTTTGTCATCACCGCCACCTGCGCTAACAAAAGTTATATCTTCTCTTATTCTCAGCACATAATTAGCCACATCCACAAACAATTGATTCTTTTTGAATGAAGAGTAGTTTGCCACCATTACCACTGTGTAAGATGAAGTTATCTTGTATTTACTTTTTATATCTTCCTTTTCTATTAAAGTTTCAGTTCTATGCGTATCAATACCATTGTAAATAACACTTGATTTCTCACCACGGATTTTGTAGGCTTTTAATCCTGCTTTTGAATTAGAAAGTATGTAATTCGAAAAATAGAAAGAAAGAATCGAAATAAAATAGTCAAATGAAAGAATGCTCCTTTTTGTTGGAACATCAGTTATTTGGCTATTGATAAGAGGGATGTTTTGTATTATTTTTGAAGGTAAAGCGTAAAAGGATACCATAGAACCCCAAGTATGTATCAAATCGGGTTGGTAGGATTTGCAGATTTTATAAAATTGATAAAATAATCGAGGGTCTTTCTTGAG
>CAIWDF010000044.1 GCA_903911435.1 uncultured Bacteroidota bacterium | reverse complement strand
TTTCTATTAAATTCTGAATTGAACTTTTATGAAAGTACGCACTTTCACTCGATATGATTATTTAGATTGACTAAAAGGACGCACTTTCACTCGATATGATTATTTAGATTGACCAAAAGAACGCACTTTCACTCGATATGAATATGTAGATTGACCAAAAGAACGCACTTTCACTCGATATGATTATGTATTTTGACTAAAAGTGTGTACTTTCTATAAAAGTTCAATTTCAAAAACTAAATTCCGCTCACAAAACCTGTTTTTCCTAAATAGCTTTGCTTGGCTTCGAACACATTTTTACTAAGTTTTCATTGTATTTTGGTCATTTACAAGACAATAAAACCTAAAATGGGTGTAATTAATACAAATCTCATTGCCAAATGCTACCTCCCATGCCTAAGTTTTTTACACTTATAATATATAGTGGGGGAAGAAGAGTCGAAAATGGTGTATATTTGTGGGAGGAAAAGTAGTGTGGAAAAAGGGAGACAAGCTTTGTTGTTTTTTCACCAACAATGCCGATAGAAAGAAAGTCACCATTCATTGCAGGTAAGCGCAAAAAAGAAAAGGGCCTTGCATTTCTGCAAAGCCCCTACTCTATTTAATTACCCACCCTAAAGGATAATCAAAGTTTCAGTATTAATTAATCGACCATGTTTTATCTCCAGATAAAATACTATTCAATGGTGACTTTCCTTTTTTAGCCGTCACCGAAGCTATCTGATTGGTCATCTCTTCATCGTACACGGGACGAGGGTCGGCATATATAACACCAAACGGACGAGGGAAGTGAACTCCTTCGAAAAGTGTATCGAAAAAGCGAGAAATTAAATTTGCTTTTGTTTTATCCTTTTCATCGTGTATCCACAAATCGCTCGTAGAGATATTGTTTTCCTTGATGTTTACAATTTTTGGAGTGATGCCATCCAGCATAATTCCTTTCTCATCATTATGTCCAAACACAAGTGGTTTTCCGTGTTCCAAGAAAATGGCTTCTTCTTTTTTTGTTTCTTTATCCGAGTATGCAAAGAAAGCCTCATCATTAAACACAGGGCAGTTTTGATATACTTCTACAAACGAAGTTCCTTTAAATTCATGTGCTCTTTTAAGGATAGCTTGCATGTGTTTCGGATCGCGGTCAAGCGTGCGCGAAACAAAAGAAGCTTTAGCTCCCAAAGCCAATTCCGAAGGATTAAACGGCTCCTCTACTGAACCATAAGGAGAAGATTTAGTAACTTTTCCTTTCTCAGATGTTGGCGAATATTGCCCTTTTGTTAAACTATAAATCTGATTATTGAAAACTAGATAATTTAGGTTAAAGTTTTTTCGCATCAAATGGATGAAGTGATTCCCTCCAATCGACAATGCATCACCATCACCCGAAACCACCCATACACTTAAGTCAGGATTTGATGCTTTCACTCCCGAAGCAATTGCTGCAGCACGCCCATGGATGCTATGCATTCCAAAGGTATCCATGTAATAAGTAAAACGTGAAGAACAACCAATACCTGAAATAAAAACAAAGTTTTCTCTCGGAATTCCTAAATCAGGAAACACCGTTTGAACTTGCTTAAGTATTGAATAATCGCCACATCCCGGGCACCACTTTACATCCTGATCAGATGAAAAATCTTTGGAAGTTAATTTACCATTTGGTTCTATTGTTGTTGTGCTCATTTCGTATTATTTTAATAGTTCAACAATTTTTGATTTCAATTCGGTAGTTGTGAAAGGCATTCCTTGCACTTTCGACAATCCTATAGCTGGAACCAAATATTTAGCTCTAATCAATTGTAACAATTGACCTCTATTCATTTCAGGAATCAATATTTTATCATATCCTGCCAACACTTCTGCTAAGTTTTTTGGAAAAGGATTGATATGATGCAAGTGCACATGTGCCACATCATTTCCCTCTGCAATGGCTTCGCGTACTGCTGTTTTGATAGAACCATAAGTTGAGCCCCATCCAAGTACAAGAAGTTTTGCTTTATCTTTTCCCGTATCGGCTTTTGCAAGAGGAATGAAGTCGGCAATCTTTTCAATTTTTGCAGCTCTCAATCCCACCATTTTTTCATGG